>QIKU01000160.1 GCA_003232015.1 Gammaproteobacteria bacterium | reverse complement strand
GTTGTCGTAGCTTTAGCAACGTTGTATTTGGATCGGCAGCAAACGTGCGCTCGGCAACAAAACCCAGCTGATAAAAGACAGGATCATGCTCTTTCAGAAAATCAAAATTACCCTTGAACGTTACCATCATTGCATTTTTTTGTAATTAAAATATTTATGTCAACTAAATATGGCTCAAAAATCTTTATTGTTATTTTGGGTTTTTCCCCCTAACTTCTCACCCTGTATAGAATTTACCAAATTTAGAGAAATGATTCTTGATTTATTGTGTTTTGGTCCACTAAATATGATGAATATTTGCACAAAACACACATTGTAAAAAAAGCATGGTGGAATTAAGGAGTATTATGGCGTAATAAAGTTACCGCCAAGCTTTAAATTGGTGCCGATGGCCGGAGTCGAACCGGCACAGCTTGCGCTACCACCCCCTCAAGATGGCGTGTCTACCAATTTCACCACATCGGCTATAAGGAATGCTTACCTAATCGGCAGCGGGAACGTCTGAAGTAGACGGTTTTGTTGACTGAGGTTTTGCGGTAGGGGAAACAGGTACATCAGAAACCGGCACATCCGATACGGGTACTTCAAATTTTTGCTGGGATTGTACCTGGTCAACAACACTACTCACTGTTTTAGTTTCGGTAGCTAAAACAAATAAGGTTAAGCTGGTAATAAAAAACGGGTTAAAAAGGATGACGAGCCTTTTGAACCAAATACCGTTCCTGATGCGCCTGCACCAAAAGCTGCACCGGCATCGGCGCCTTTACCCTGTTGCAGTAACACCAGCGTAACCAGTGAAACGGCAATGATAACGTGTAGAACCAGAACGACATTTTGCATTAACATATTTATTCTCTAATAATATCTTACGTCACTAACATTATAAGCAAGACTGCTTCGCTATGACAAAATTTTATATATTTAACCCGCAGCTTTACAAATGGCTAAGAAGTCTTCGGCAACAAGTGATGCGCCACCAATTAAACCACCGTCAATATCCGGCTGTGATAATAATTCTGCGGCATTACCTGCGTTCATGCTGCCACCGTACTGGACACGTACTTTATCGGCCACGTCTTTGCTTTTTTCAGCCAGCCTGGAACGAATAAAAGCGTGAACATCTTGTGCTTGTTGAGGTGTTGCTGTTTTGCCTGTGCCAATTGCCCAAACAGGTTCATATGCAATCACGCAATCTGCAATGGCATCGATACCTTCGGCGTCAATAACTGCATCTAGCTGACGAGCACAAACCGCTTCGGTTGTGCCGTTTTCACGTTCTTCTAATGATTCACCAATACACAAAACAGGCGTTAAGCCAGCTTTACGCGCAACTGCAAATTTAGCGGCGACAAGTGCATCGTCTTCGCCGTATAAACTGCGACGTTCTGAGTGGCCAACAAGAACATATTTACAGCCAAAATCAAGCAACATCGACGTTGAGATTTCGCCGGTAAATGCCCCTTTTTCTTCGGTGCTAACGTTCTGACCGCCAAAACCGATGTTGGTGTCTTTGAGTTGCTCGGCCACGTCCGCAATGTAAATGGAGGGCACACAAACAGCCACTTCGGCTGATTTAACATCACCCATACCGGCTTTTATTCCGTCCAATAAGGCTTTGATGCTCTCGCGGGAGCCGTTCATTTTCCAGTTGCCAGCAATAATGGGTTGACGCATTTGATTCCTCTCTCAATGTCTAAAACTTCGCCAATTCATTGGAACGGAATTGACATAAAATAGCGCGCAAGCATAACGGCCAGCACCCAATAAATCAATATCTCCACTCGGAATATCCTGAATATACTGCTTTTTTTAGGCTAAATGCCTGATTTAAAGCGTAATGAGTAAAAAATTGCCCGAATGGCCAAAATAAACTACCCCGCCGCAAGCGGACGGGGTTATTAACGTCTTAAATATAAGCCTGGATGGGATAGAATCCGGGAAATGTGTAGCACCAGTCACCCCGGATTACGCTACCCGGATTACGCTACGCTGCATCCAGGCTACACCTTTCACTTTTTATATCTACGCAGCAAGCTGCGGGGAATTAAACCCAAAACGATTAAATCTGTGCTTCAACTTCATTCGCGATGGTTGTTGCCAACCGCTCGACTTGCCCGGCATCCTGGCCTTCAACCATCACTCGAATAACCGGCTCGGTGCCCGATGCTCGCAATAACACTCGCCCGCTATCGGCCAGCTCTTTTTCGGCTTTTTGCACGGCTTTTTGCACTGGCTGGCAAGAACAAAGATCCAGTTTTTCTTCCAGCTGCACATTGATCATAATTTGGGGGTATTTGGACATATCGGCAACCAGTTCATGTAATTGTTTATCCTGTGAAATCATCGCCGCCAGCACCTGTAATGCGGCAACACAGCCATCACCGGTGGTATTTTTGTCCAGGCAAATCAAGTGACCGGAAGATTCACCGCCTAGATTCCAGTCATTGGCAAGTAATTGTTCCATCACATAACGGTCGCCAACTTTTGCGCGGGTAAAGGGAATATCAGCACGTTCAAAAGCATGTTCCAAACCAAGATTGGTCATTAAGGTTCCGACAACACCGCCATTAAGCGTTTGATTTAATTTTGCCGCCATCGCAATGGCATACAATAACTCATCACCGTCGACTAAATTACCATGACGGTCGACCATGATAAGCCGGTCACCATCACCGTCTAAGGCAATACCAACATCAGCCTGATGTGTTTTTACAGCTTGTTGTAATTGTGCTGGCTCGGTGGAGCCACAACCCGCATTGATATTAATCCCATTGGGTTCATTACCAATGGCAATCACCTCGGCACGAAGTTCGGTAAAAATCTTCGGTGCTACGTCATAGGTTGCACCGTTGGCACAGTCAACCACCACCTTAAGCCCGGCAAGGTTCATCCCCGAAGGGATCGTATGTTTACAAAATTCAATATAGCGACCGTCCGCATCGTCCATGCGCACGGCTTTACCTAAATGAGACGAGTCATTGCAGTCCATCG
>QIKU01000102.1 GCA_003232015.1 Gammaproteobacteria bacterium | reverse complement strand
GTACTTATCATTCGGAACAGGCCATTGCCTATGGTACTGATTTTGTGGGTGGCGTAACGCCAGGAAAAGGTGGGCAGATACACCTTGATCGTCCGGTTTTCAATACGGTTCATGATGCTGTGCAAGAGACCAAAGCCGATGCGACGATGATCTATGTCCCCGCCGCTTTTGCCGCCGATGCGATTATCGAAGCAGCGGATGCGGGTATTAAAGTTATAGCGTGTATTACCGAAGGCATCCCCGTTCTGGATATGATCAAGGTAAAAGCGGCTTTATCAGGCTCCGATGTTAAATTGATCGGTCCAAATTGCCCCGGCATCATTTCCCCGGGAGAATGCAAAATAGGAATCATGCCGGCAATTATTCACAAAAAAGGTTGTGTAGGTATTGTTTCTCGCTCTGGAACCTTAACGTATGAAGCCGTACACCAAACCACAACAAGTGGTTTAGGACAATCAACCTGCATTGGTATCGGTGGTGACCCGATTCAAGGTTTAAACTTCATCGACTGTCTGGAATTGTTTGAAAATGATCGCCAGACTAAGGGAATTATTCTGGTTGGCGAGATTGGTGGCACTGCTGAAGAAGAGGCTGCCGATTACATTCGTCAGAAAGTTCGTAAGCCCGTGGTGGCCTATATTGCAGGCGTGACGGCACCTCCGGGAAAACGGATGGGGCATGCCGGAGCGATTATATCCGGAGGGAAGGGTACCGCGAAAGAAAAGTTTGCTGCGCTTGAAGCCGCTGGTGTTGCTGTGGTTCGTTCACCCGCAGAAATTGGTGTTCGAATGTTGAGTTTTTTTGAAGGTTAGAATTTTTCAGAGTTAGTGGCTGGAACATTTAAGTGTCGTTGTTTAGAGGCCTCTGACATGGTTTTTTACTCAGCAAATTATAAATATGGGCACTGTGGGGGAGAAGAGGAGTATGACGGATTGTTTATTTTGTCGCATGGTTGCTCGTGAGATAGAGCCTGATGTTGTGTACGATACGGAACGCGTGCTCGCTTTTAAAGATCTTAACCCGCAAGGGCCCGTTCATATATTAATTATTCCCAAAGAACACATTTCAACGATTAATGATCTGAATGAAACGCATGTACAAGTTACCGGTGAGATGATGTTAGCCGCGAAAACGGTAGCTGATAAACTGGGTATTGCAGTGATTATGAATTGTAATCAGCATGGTGGGCAATCTGTTTATCATATCCACATGCATTTAATAGGGGGTCGCCAACTGAGTTGGCCGCCCGGTTAGCCTGTAGACCCCCATCCTGTGAAATTATCAGCAGGGTGGGGATAACAAATATAGAGTTAGGTTAACTCAGTATTAGTGTCATTTTCAGGTTCAACTGATGCGCGCTGTTTTGGTTTTTCTTCCATATATATTTGCACCGTTAGATACGCCAACAGGGCGATGACGATAATGCCAACAACAATAGTCATTCCGGTGATAAGTCCTTCAGTAATCATATTTCCTCTCCACAAATTATAGTTGAAATCTCTTAAGTAAAACCCCTTAGGATCGATCATAACGTTTTCTGTATAAAACTCAAAGTAAAAACAAAGTTATTTATGAAAATAGTCACAATGTAATAATTTAATTACGGGCCTCTGTTCGTAAGTTGTTGTTCTAAACGTTCAATTTTGTTTTTAAGTTGATTGGATAAGTGCGACAGCTCTTGTCTTAAGAAAATATTTTCAATATTCATTTGTAATAAAAACGCAAGTTTTTCCAGCTGTTGTTGATCCTTATTATTAAACTTTTTCCCGTGAAATTTATTCAGTAATTGAATAGCGCCTGTAACGCGCTTAGTCGTTACGCCGTGAACAGGTACACACATCGAGTTGCGGCAGACAAATCCTGTTTGCATTGCAACAATATCATGTGTTCCCACTACACTTTGCATATCGCTTTCAATAATCATTTTTCCTGAGGAAATAACGCGTCCTACTAAAGAGCCGCTGTCTGGAACAGACACCTCTTTTTCTCCTAGCCCCGTGCCGCATTGCAGCCAAACATCTTTTTGAACGGGGTCATGAATAAATATACTGCAGCGTTCCGAATCCAGTGCTTTAGGCATTATTTCTACAAGAAACTGCAATAATTCCGTATTGCCAGAACGTTTTTTTGAAGCGGCTTCGATCTGCCCCTGTTTTTTTTTTAATTCTTCAAGCCTACTGTACAGTGCATTTTTTTTCATGACGCCCCCCAAGCCTCTGTTGCAAAGAGTTTAGCGGCTTTGTTGTTTTAAAATGAAGTGTATTTTTTAGCAATATTTAAAGAAAGGGGTTAAGAATGCGATAGTAATTAAGTTCATGTTGTATGCTGTAGGCAGTCTGTAACATTATGATATTTTTTTAAATATTCTTTATATTTTGTGGTGTTGTTTTATGATAAAAAAATGGTTAGGAACGGTGTTTAATATTTTGTGGGTTAATGTGCTATTGCTTGCCTGGGGCGGGGCTCAAGCATCAAGCCAGGTTTACACTGACGCAAAAAAATTATTGAGTCAGTGTCATTATAGCGGAGCGGCCTATGATCAACGTTCAATTATGACGGTGTTGAATCGGAACAAAGAAGGCCTGGAAAAAAAGAGTGTATATTTAAGGTTGCTCCGTTATTACGGCACCAGCGCTAATATTAAAGAAAAAATGCTGCTGTTAACGGAATACCCTCCTGATGTTAGAGGGGTTGCTTTCTTGCGTTGGGAATATGCTCTTTCAACGGGGAATGAAGTGGATCAATGGCTTTATATGCCCAGCAGGAAGGTGTTGCGGAAGATATCGGCACGCAATGATAATGATAGTTTTCTGGGTTCGGTTTTAACTCTTGGTGATATTAAAGAACGTCTCTTTAGTGCTGACTGGCACAAAATAACAGAGACCCAAGAGTTTAAAGAAGGTGCTATTTATACGCTTGAAAGCATCCCGAAAAATGACGATGGCTTGTATAGCAAACTGGTAAAACAATACAGGCAGAATTTTAGTACAGGAATGTGTGAGTTGGAGAAAATTTTTTATTATGATCAGAAACAACAGCTATTAAAGAAACAGAGCTTAACTTGGCAGTATGTAGCAGGCGTTCCAGTATGGAAGCAAGTTGAGATAAGAAACGTGCAGTCCAAGCAAAATTCTGTGTTTAAAATAGAAAAAACAAAAATGAATGTGGGTATAAAAAATTCCGTGTTTTCTAAGCGAACGATGCGACGTGGGTTGAAATAAATAAAAGAGTAGAGACATTTCCATTGTCAGATTCTGGTAACAGAGCGTTTAGGGATGAGGCAAAAATTAAAGTACCAAGATTGCATAGGATTTTTGTTGGTAGTTTTTATTGCGATGTCGCACATAGTGAGCTATGTAACCAAAATCGCAATGAAAAATACCGACAAAAAGACCGGCCAGATTGGTATTTTAATAAATGCCTCATCCCTTAGGCTTCGAGATTACGTTCCTAATCATTCCCTGACTTGAGCGTTAAGGCACTTAATGGTATAAACGGAGTACTAAGGTGGGGAAAACAAAAAAGGTAACTACTCGGCTTATGCTTGATTTAACTG
>QIKU01000001.1 GCA_003232015.1 Gammaproteobacteria bacterium | reverse complement strand
TAAATGCTTCGACAGGTATTAATTAGTTTCTATGTTCGACTGATTTTTAACACCATAGCACCGTAACAAAATTTTCATTAGGCGGCGAGTTTATGTTCAATAAAAATAAGTATTAGTTACTTTATAAACAGCTTTTAAAGCTTGAATGTAGAGAACAGGTGAAAAAAACAGGCAGTGGGGCTGGTTTAAGAATATGGAGGCAAGTGTGCTTAACGGTCGGTTTCTGCGCGAACTGCGCGTTCCATTAAATTTTTTGCGGCCACAGTTGGGTCGAGGTCTTCGTATAAAACGTTGTAGACTTGCTCGGTAATGGGCATTTCGATTTGGTGTTGCCTGGCCAGATTGTAAACGGCTTTGGCGGTTAAGCGGCCTTCGACAACTTGTTTAATTTCATCGAGTGCTTGTTGTTGTGTTTTGCCTTTGCCGAGGGCTAAACCAAAACGGCGATTACGCGACTGGTTGTCGCTGCAGGTTAAAACTAAATCACCTAAGCCGGTTAAGCCCATAAAGGTGTCATGTTGTGCGCCAAGTTTTAAACCTAAACGCATCATTTCTGCAACGCCGCGCGCAATGAGTGCGGCACGCGAGTTAGAGCCAAACCCCAGGCCGTCGGCAATACCGGCTGCAATCGCCATTACATTTTTTACTGCGCCGCCTAATTCAACGCCGATAACATCGGGGCTGGTGTAGGCGCGAAAGGTTTGTGAATGACAATCTTTTGCTAGTTCGAGTGCAAAGTCTTTTTTGGTTGATGCAATCGTTACTGCACCGGGTAAACCGTTGGCGACTTCTTTAGCAAAGGTGGGGCCGGATAAAACCGCGAGCGGGGTTGTTGGGCTAAATTCTTCTTTTGCAATCTGGTGGAGCAATTTGGCGCTGTCAATTTCGAGGCCTTTGGAAGCCCAGGCAATTTTATGCTGTGGTTCTAATATGGGAACCAGTTTTTTACAGGTTTCACGAAAAGCATCGCTGGGAACCACTATTAAAATACGTGTGGCCTGCTTAACGGTTTTAGCAAGATTTGCACTGACATTAAGCGCAGCGGGAAAGGCAATGTTGCCTAAGTGTTTTTTATTCGCACGATCGCGTTGTAGTGTTTCGGCATGCGCCTGGGTATGTGACCAAAGTGTGGTGGGATGATTATTTTTTGCCAGCAGCATGGCTAGCGCGGTGCCCCAGGATCCGGCACCAAGGACAGCGTAATGATTTGCGCTCACCTGTTGTGCCTTAATAATTTAATGTGTTTGTGGGGCGTCAGCATCAGCGGCTTTATTTTTTTGCTGATGTTCATGATATAAGGCTTCAAAGTTAACTGGCGCTAGAATAACCGGAGGGTAACCGCCGTCGGTGACTAAACTTGAAATAACTTCACGCGCATAAGGAAATAAAGTGCCCGGACAGTAGCTGCCAAGAATAAAGTTACGTTGTTCTTCGTCAAAGCCGGTTAAGTGAAACACGCCAGCTTGCTGTACTTCTGCAAGAAAAACAGTTTTGTCATTATTGGTTGCGGTAACGGTAACGCTTAAAATTACTTCGTAGTGCTCATTTTCCAGAGTTTGACCATCGGTATTCAGGTCAACGCTGATTGAAGGTTTCCATTCATCCTGAAAGCCAAGTGGACTGCTCGGTGATTCAAAAGAAACATCTTTTGTATAAATTTTCTGGATAGCAAGATTTTGAGTTGCTTCTTGTGGTGTCTCTTCTGATTTAGTTTCTTCGGCCATGATGTAAAACCTGTTTTAAAATTGAATAATGAATAGAGCTGCTATATTAGCAGTTTTTAACTTAATAGTCTTATTGGCGCGCCCAGTTAATTAAATTATTTAAGTCCATTGCGCCAGGCTGGCGTTTAAGCTCCTTGCCATGTTTAAACAGTGCAAGCGTTGGAATGCTGCGGATTTGAAATTGCTGAGCGAGTTGTTGTTGTGCTTCGGTGTCGACTTTTGCCAATCGAAAGTGGGGTTCAAGTTGGGCTGCGGCCTGTTGAAAAACAGGAGCCATTATTTTGCAAGGGCCACACCAGGGTGCCCAGAAATCGACCAACACCGGGATATCTGATTTTGTAATGTGTCGACTAAAATTACTGGTGGTGAGCTCAATGGGCTGAGCAGTGAATAAAGTGGCATTTTCCACATTGGGGTGCGGCACTTAGTTTGTTATCGGGAAAGCGATTTATGCTGTCACAGTGCGGGCAGACAATGTGAATGTTTGGCATGACTAGGTTACCAGGCCAAGTTTTTCATCCAGCATGCCTTGCGACTCCAGTGCGTATAAATCATCGCAGCCGCCAATATGTTCACTGTTGATAAAAATTTGTGGCACGCTGGTGATGCCGGCGCTGCGCTCAATCATTTCCATGCGTTTTTCAGGTTGGCTATCAATGGAGATTTCGTTGTAGGCGACATTTTTATTGCCCAGTAACATTTTTGCGCGATGGCAGTAGCCACAGAATTGGCTGCAATAAATTTCTACGTTGATAGTCATTGAACCTTCTTATTTTTAAAGTTGAGCCTGATATTTGATTTTAGGTTATTTTTTAGTGAGCGGAAAGTTGGCATTCTGCCAGGCCATAACACCGCCCGCCAGATTATAAACATGGTCAAACCCCTGTTTTTTTAACTGGCCGCAGACACTGCCGGAGCGTTGGCCGGTTCGGCAGCTAACGATGATGGGCTTGTGTTTATATTTTTCAATTTCTGACAGCCTGTTTTTAATACTGGACTGGGGAATATGAATGGAATTAATAATATGGCCTTCTTTAAATTCTTTTTCAGTGCGCACATCAAGAACAACGGCTTCGCTGCGGTTGATTAATGTAGTGGCATCGGCAGGAGAGGCGACAGTATAACCCCGAAAGCGGCTGCCAAACAGATTAAAGATAAGCAAGGTTAAAATGGCAAAGAAGCTACCAACCAGTAAAGGATGGTTATTTGTAAATTCGATATATTCGTTCATGGGTTTTACTTAAAGCCTGATATAAAAATTAAAGATAATGATTTGGAGCGCAGCGTTATTTATGTCATTTATATTTTCAGAATGACTGTACACTAGATTATAAAGGATACTTGCGTAGAAGACGAACAGAAAAAATCACAACGGTAAAATTTTTTATTCAGCAGAAGTACAAAATACTTCACGCATTAAAACAATCAAGCGCAGTGTGCGGGTGTCATCCACGCGGTAATAAACACGGTTGGCGTCTTTGCGTGAATCTAAAATGCCTTTGTCACGTAAAATGGCGAGGTGTTGGGAAATATTGCTCTGTGATGTGCCAACATGCTCAACAATATCCTGCACACTGATTTCTTTATCCCCTAAAGTGCAAAGAATTTTCAGCCGCAAAGGGTGTGACATAGCTTTT
>QIKU01000063.1 GCA_003232015.1 Gammaproteobacteria bacterium | reverse complement strand
AAGTCTTCTATATAGGATGCGTTCAGGTAGGTAAAAATTTTGGCGTGGTGTGAGCTTACGGTGTGATCCTGTATGTGAACATCGTTATCTTCCGCGCGTCCGATGGTAACCGACCCATAGGCTAGGTCGAGAGTTTTATGGGTCTGGTTTTCCTGTTTTATAACTAATTTTGGCATTACTATTTCTCGATTACGATTGCATGCACTGATCAATAGTATGGATGGGGCGAATCCATAACGAGTCAGGATTATACCTAAAATATGCATTTAATCATTACATATGTCTTACACTTTTCTGGTTACAGAATGTTAAATCATCGATCAGTTTTCCTGTTCTGGAAAGGGCGGGATAAACTGAGTATTAATATATGATAATATTCAGGTCATTCTGGGCAGCAATCGTTGCTGTTTAGGTATTGGAGAATTAATTACATATCAGTATGCAAACTAAGGAGAAAGGATAATGGATCGACGTAATTTTTTTCGTCTGGGGGTCGCCGGGGGAATAGCGACTTTATTCGCGCCTGCGGCGGCAATTGCAGCGAAGGCACCTGCTGCGCTAAGTACCAATATGGCTGGGGGGATCTTCTATACAGCGGCGAATCCAGGACGCTGGGGGAAAAAAATAAAAGGTCATTTACCTGTGATCGAAAAAGGCGATGGCCAGATTCAGGTTGTGACCGGGCACG
Organism: Gammaproteobacteria bacterium; assembly: GCA_003232015.1. The sequence continues at coordinate 1,818 of QIKU01000063.1, read as the reverse complement.
CGATGACGGCACATGCTCACTACATCACAAAGCATATGTTATTAGACAGTGATTTTAAATTTTTAACCGAACTCATGTTTGATCCGACGAAAGATAAGGCGCCAAAGTCGATATTTGATACCCGCAAATACAGTGGCACGATCTACGTTGTGAGTCATTGTAACAAGCATGATGCGTGGGTTAATAGCGTTACATTATAAACCCCAACTTTATAGAAGAGTCACTTAATAAAAACCCGGCATTGTAAGCCGGGTTTTTTATAGTGTGTCATTATTCGTCAGATTTAATCGTGACTTCGTCAGAAGCCACATGCTTTGATGTCATCTGGAACCACCATACTTCTTGTTAATGAATCAATAAAAACAAGACGAGGTGAACTATGGATTTTGCAGACGATTTTACCTGTTTTACTTTTGAGCAAGTACTGACTGAAGTGAAACGACTTTATAGTGGTAACAAGCATGTAAAAGATATTCGCTTGCTCAGGGCGGCTAATGATGAACCGGTCCTTAATTTCTATATTGACAAGCCGCGACGTCTTAGCGTGCAACAACTCGGCCTTCCAGGACAGTTCCGTTGCCTGAAAACCCGGTTTGTCGCGGTTAATGACGAGCATTAATTACATGTCATCTTCTTCTGCGTCTGTGTTACCGCCGACTGCGCTGGTTAAAGCAGCCTGAATCGCATTGGGTGCGCACATTATTGACATAAAACTGTTATCACCCATCATGGAAAGATCAGGGAAGTTGATCGCAATGCGAAACTCTGCAGGCAGGGTATAGACGGTACCTTCTGAAATTACAACTTCATACGGCAGGTGACCGCTTGATTTTATTTTTTTAAAGTCAATGCGGGACATAATATATTCATCACCACTGCAATCATTTCCCTTTGTTCCGGTCAGATTGACGCCGATTACCGTTTCTTCTTTACCCGTAATATTGATCTGATAGACCTTTTGCACACCCGATTGGTTTTTGTCGAATATGCTATTTATTTTTTTTAAAGCAAGTTCCTGTGAAGAGTAAGAAGCCAGTTCAACAGGATCTGAAAAATAGGGCATCAGCCATTTGTACTGGTAGTCGCGTAAATCGTCTTTGGATAAGCCATCTTCAGGACCATATTCTTTTTGGTTCCCTAATGCATTATCAAGTTGGGATTTAATATCACTCAGATCCTGTTTCATTTGATAGGCATGGGACATATAAACGGGGTTAGTAAAGCTGACTTGCACATTATCATTGACCTGAGTCAGTGATACGCGTTGTGCGGCCCCAAACCCGCCTAGTGTCGATTGGCTGGCAGCCTTCTGTAAGGCGTCATTGGTAACAATGAGGATGGTCGTGTTTTTATAGGGAGAATATTGCCCCGCAATCGTAAAGCCGGCCTGTTTTAGTTTATCGGTTACAGAATTTGTTGCTTGCATGAGCGATTGCTCAGTCCCATCAGCGAGAATAAAAGGCATATAAGTTTTTGAGCCTTCATCCGCCGAACTCAGGCCCGAACCCGTCAGGGCAATTATAAGAGCAAAGCAGAAACGTTTAGCCTGTTTAATAAAATAATTCATAGTTGTTCCCTGTCGAAAAAATTAAGTGAAAGTAATGAGCTTACTATAGTTACCCCTGAAATATTGTTCTGTACCTTAAGTTACCAATCCCGTTAAGAAAAAAATGGCTTTATGTACGTTTAGTCACTGAAGCCGCGCGGTGTCCGTAGCAGAATCATCACAACATAAAGTAATGTCAAACGAAATGGGTACAGGAAAAAATATGAGCAATAAAAAATTAGCAATCATTGCCACCAAGGGTACCCTGGACT
>QIKU01000267.1 GCA_003232015.1 Gammaproteobacteria bacterium | reverse complement strand
ATGATGAACGTGAACAAACATTAAACCAGTTGCTGGTCGAAATGGATGGTTTTGAAGGCAATGAAGGCGTTATTGTGATTGCTGCGACTAACCGCCCAGACGTTTTAGACCCTGCGTTACTGCGCCCCGGCCGTTTTGATCGTCAGGTGGTGGTGCCGTTACCTGATATGCGTGGGCGTGAACAAATTCTTAAAGTGCATATGCGCAAAGTGCCTGCCTCTGATGATGTCAATCCAAAAACCATTGCACGTGGTACGCCGGGTTTCTCGGGTGCCGATTTAGCCAACCTTGTCAATGAAGCGGCTTTGTTTGCGGCACGTTCAAATAAGCGATTAGTCGACATGACTGAGTTTGAAAAAGCCAAAGATAAAATTATGATGGGCGCGGAGCGCAAGTCGATGGCGATGAGCGAAGTTGAAAAACGCAATACTGCTGTTCATGAATCCGGGCATGCGATTGTGGGTTTAATGGTGCCATCACATGACCCTGTTTATAAAGTTACCATTATCCCGCGCGGTCGTGCTTTAGGCGTTACGATGTTCCTGCCCGAAGAAGATCGTTATTCTTATAGTAAAGAACGGTTAGAAAGCTCTATTTGTAGTTTATTTGGTGGGCGTTTGGCAGAAGAACTTACATTTGGTAAAGAAAATGTAACCACCGGCGCATCAAACGATATTCAACGTACCACCGAGATTGCCCGCAATATGGTTACCAAGTGGGGCTTGTCTGAAAAACTAGGGCCCATGACTTATGGTGAGGATGAAGGTGAAATTTTCCTCGGGCACCAGGTAACCCAGCATAAAAATGTATCGGGTGCGACGATGAAAGTCATCGATGAGGAAATACGCCGCATACTTGATGAACAATATGCTCGAGCGGAAAAAATATTAATAGATAAAAAAGATACCTTACATGCGATGGCCGATGCTTTAATGAAATATGAAACCATTGATAAAGAGCAGATTGCAGATATTATGGCGGGTAAAGCACCGCGCCCACCGGAAGATTGGGATGATAGCGATATAGATACCCAACCTAAAGCAAGCTCGGATGATAAAAAAACATCGGACGACACCACCAAGAAAAGTGATGGTTCTATCGGTGGCCCAGCCGGTTCACATTAATTTTTAAGGTGTAGTAAATAAACAAAAACCCCTATTCAGTTGAGTAGGGGTTTTTTGCGTTAAAGTTTAGAGATGACTCAGAAAATTAATTTCAAACAAAGAACTTATATTATGGGGATTTTAAATGTTACCCCTGATTCATTTTCTGACGGTGGTCAATTCACAACCCAAAATACAGCCATACAGCAAGCAAAAAAAATGTTGGTCGATGGTGCCGATATTATTGATATTGGTGGCGAGTCAACCCGACCGGGTGCAAAAGATGTTTCACTAAACGATGAACTTGGCCGTGTTATACCTGTTATTAAAGCCATTCGTGAATGTTCAGATTGCCTGATTTCAGTGGATACCAGTAAAGCCGATGTTATGCGTGCGGCAGTACAAGCGGGTGCCAATATCATTAACGATGTCCGAGCCTTACAGGAAAACAATGCATTGCAAACGGTTGCCGAACTTAATGTGCCGGTTTGTTTAATGCATATGCAGGGGCAGCCACGCAGCATGCAAAGTCAGCCAGAATATAACAATGTTGTTGACGAAGTAAAACAATTCTTACAGCAACGCATACAGGCCTGTTTAGATGCGGGCATAGAAAAAGAAAACATTATTATCGACCCCGGCTTTGGTTTTGGTAAAACTCTCGAACATAATCTAAGCTTATTTAACGCATTGGATGAATTTGTTGAAATGCATTATCCTGTACTGGTCGGCGTTTCACGCAAAACAATGATAGGTAAAATATTAAAAGATGCGCCGGTTGCTGACCGTATTCATGCCAGCGTGGTGATGGCAGCGCTAGCTGTGCAGCAAGGTGTGCAAATAGTAAGAGTACATGATGTAAAAGCAACAGCCGATGCACTCGCGGTTGTTGATAGTTTAAATAATAATAGGGAATAAAATATGTCACGTAAGTATTTTGGAACAGATGGAATTCGCGGCAAAGTCGGTAAGTTTCCTATTACGCCAGACTTTGTTTTAAGGTTGGGCTATGCGGTAGGGAAAGTGCTGGGTGAAGAAGGTGGCTCGGTTGTTATTGGTAAAGATGCACGCATCTCCGGCTATATGTTTGAGTCAGTGTTAGAAGCCGGTTTAACCGCGGCCGGTGTGAATGTTGTTTTGCTGGGTGTAATGCCAACTCCGGGCATTGCTTATCTTACTCGAACACTGCATGCCAATGCCGGCATTGTGATCAGTGCGTCTCATAACCCTTACTATGATAACGGCATCAAATTTTTCTCGGCGGATGGTACAAAGTTAGCTGATGAAGTGGAACTGGAAATCGAGCGTATGTTGGACTATCCGATGGACTGCAATGACTCGTCTCATTTAGGTAAAGCCGTGCGCATGGACGATGCGGACGGTCGCTATATTGAATTTTGTAAACATACGAT
>QIKU01000054.1 GCA_003232015.1 Gammaproteobacteria bacterium | reverse complement strand
AGGTACCTAATGATTTAATGTGGTAGGCCATGCAGTTATATGGGTGTCTTTAAAAAGTAAGCGTCCAAACTAGCACGTTCTTCCCAAAGTAGAAATCACCCAATAAGCTCATCGTTCAATCATTACAGATGAGGAACAAACATGCTTACCACCAGTCATCCCCTGGTCGCTACCCATCAACACAACAACAATAAAAAAACCCGCCGTTCTATTTCACAATGGCGTAATATTATTTCAGATTATAAAAACAGTGGCTTAACCCAGCGTCAATACTGTCACCATCAGGGGATTGCCTATAGCTCCTTCACTAACTGGCACCGTAAACTCAAAAAGTCTCAATCGGTTTTACCCACAAAGCAGTCCCCGCCGCCAATGTTTGTCGAAATGACGGCAGATAAGCCATCCTTACCCGCATCGGATAACTGGGATGTTGAGCTGGCCTTTGCCAACGGCATGGTTTTACGCTTAAAACAAAGTCAGAGTTAAGTCATGCAATTTACTCAGCCCCTGATGCTGTGTACGCAGGCGACCGATATGCGCAAGTCATTTAATGGCTTGATTGCACAGGTTAAAACCTACCTTCAGGACAAACCTGATAGCGGACAGGTGTTTGTCTTTATCAATAAGAGGCGCACCCTGATGAAGTGCCTGTATTTTGAACCCGGTGGCTATTGCATCTGGAGCAAACGCCTTGAACAGGGGCAGTTTGCAAGCCTGGGCAAAGCGTCCACGTCCACTAAAATAGCATTGACGGCAACGGAGTTTTCCGCCCTGCTGGAGGGCATGGATATAGCCATAAAAAAACGTCGGAAACGCTATACTTTAGCTCATTAATTCAATGTGTTATGGTATAATAGTGGCTATTGAAAAACACCGAAAAGTTGCCCTTGTTAAACCCAGATATGCCTGCTTGTCCACCCCAATACGCACAGGAAATTACCCTGCTCAAGCAGGAGGTTGATGCGCTAAAGAAACAGCTCGACTGGTTTAAACAACAGCTCTTCGGCCAAAAATCAGAACGCCGCCCGGTCGATATTCCGCCCGAACAGGGCCAGTTGTTTGCACAGCCAGATACCCACAAAGATCCTGTCGTTGCCACTGAAACAATACAGTACACCCGCAAGAAAAAACAACGCAATAATGCCATTACCGATAGCGGCCTGCGTTTTGATGCATCGGTTCCGATCGAAGAAATTCACATTAAAGCCCCTGAGTTAAGCGGTGTTGATGCTGATCGCTATATTGTCATTGATGAACACATCACCTACCGTCTGGCGCAACGTCCCAGCAGCTATGTGGTTTTAAAGTACATTCAGCCAGTTATCAAGCATAAAGACACCTTGGTGATTACCACAAAGTCAGCCCCAGTGCCTGTTTTTGAAAAAAGCCTGGCTGATGTCAGCTTTATTACCGGGCTTATCATTGATAAATTCTTATATCACCTGCCGTTGTATCGCCAGCATCAAAGAATGCGACTCAATGGTATTACCCTAAGTCGCAGTACCTTAACCAACTATGTGCATCGTGCTGCGCTTTTACTTGAACCCATTTTTAAAGCCATTTTACGCAGTATCTTACAAAGCAAGGTACTGGCTATGGATGAAACACCGGTAAAAGCCGGGCGCAAGAAAAAAGGGAAAATGCAACAGGCCTGGTACTGGCCATTGCTGGGTGATCAGGATGAAATCGCTTTTCACTTTAGTGTCTCACGCGCCCGAAAAGTGGTCGATGATCTATTGCAGGGGTTTCAGGGAACGCTGGTAACCGATGGCTACTCTGTTTACCGTGCTTATGCAAAAGATAATGAAGCCACCATCCATGCCCAATGCTGGATGCATGCACGGCGTTATTTTATTAAGGCCGAAAAAGAAGAACCTATCCTGGTCGCAGAGGCGCTGGAGTATATTCGCATACTCTACCACCACGACAACACCATTAAAGATAAAAAGCTCAGGGATAAAGCCTGCCTGGATTACCGGACAAGGCACTGCAAACCCATAACGGATCAGTTTTTCCAATGGTGTCAGCAACAGGCTCAGCGAATTGATCTTTTCCCCCAATCACTGTTTGCCAAAGCCATACAGTATGCGCGTAACCAGGAAACCGAGCTGAGGGTCTTTTTAAGTAATGCCAATGTCCCCATGGATACCGGTCATGTTGAACGCAGTCTGCGTGTTATACCCATGGGTAAAAAGAACTGGCTGTTTAGCTGGACAGAGGTAGGAGCAAAGGATATTGGTATTCTTCAAAGCCTGATTGTATCGTGCATCATGCAAGGGATAAACCCCAGTGTTTATCTAATAGATGTTTTACAGCGAGTCAGTCAGCATCCTGCATCAAAAGTCGACGAGCTTACGCCAAAAAATTGGAAACAAAAATATGGAGAAAATTTTTTGAAATCAGATTTAGACAGAGTGGGTCAATAACGTTCTGGAATGAACGCTTACATATATCCAGCTTGCTCCTTGCCGATATATCTCTTTCTACTGATGCCTGGGCAGGCAAAAATAAATATGT
>QIKU01000134.1 GCA_003232015.1 Gammaproteobacteria bacterium | reverse complement strand
CCTTACACCAGTTAATAGATATTTATCAACAGGAAAAAGACTGGGATAAAGCCATTGATGCGGCTAAACGACTTGCCGCAAAAACCGGGCAGTCTGAAGATATGCATATTGCTCATTATTATTGCGAGAATGCCGAGTATGAACTTAAGAACAATGAGCCGCAAAAGGCCTTAAAATTAATTAAAAAAGCGCTGGGAACGAATCGCTCATGTGCGCGCGCAAGTATTCTTGAAGGGGATATTGAATCTCGTCTGGGTAATCATAAATCTGCGATTCGTGCTTATCGTCGTGTTGAAGATCAAAATCCCGATTATATTCCTGAAATTCTTGAACCATTAGCTCGTAGTTATAAAGCGGTTGGCAATGTGACTGAAATGATCCAGTTTTTACGCGAAATTCTGAACCGACATGGTGGTATTTCGGTGATGTTGTGTTTGTCAGAATTAATACGCAATCAACATGGTGATACCGAGGCGGCAGAGTTTATAGCCGCTTATTTAGAGCGCAAGCCCTCATTGCGTGGCATGGATCGATTAATTGATCTGGCTTTACTTCATATTAAAGATCCTGCACGGGATAAACTGGAGGCACTAAAAAATGTGACTTCACAATTACTGGTAAATAACCCAGTTTATAAATGTGACGAGTGTGGGTTTCATGGTAAAACCTTGCATTGGCAATGTCCGAGTTGTAAAAAGTGGAATAGCATTAAACCCATACTCGGAGTGGAAGGAGAGTAATGAACGAATCTAAAATAATTGTGGCCCTGGATTATCCCGACCAACAGTCGGCATTATCCTTTGTCGATCAAATTGAGCCAGGAATATGCAAACTGAAGATCGGCAAAGAATTATTTACTCGCGCGGGGCCGGATTTAGTCAGTAACTTGGTACAGCAAGGTTATGACGTATTTTTAGATCTTAAATTTCATGATATTCCAAACACCGTTATGAATGCCTGTCATGCCGCTGCAGATTTAGGGGTCTGGATGTTAAATGTGCATGCAATGGGTGGACGTGCCATGCTGGAGGCGTCGGTTGAAGGTCGAGATAAATCCCAATATTCGCCCTCAATCATCGCGGTAACGGTTTTAACGAGCATGGATAATCAGTCACTTGTCGAAATAGGAATTGAACATGATACACAGTCACAGGTTTTGAAACTGGCAAACCTGGTGCATGACTGCCAGCTTGATGGAGTGGTTTGCTCTGCTCTGGAAGCCCGTTTTTTGCGTGACCAGCATGCCGCGCCATTTTTGTTAGTGACTCCTGGAATCCGGCCTGAAAACAGCGATAGAGGCGATCAAAAAAGGGTAATGACCCCTCGACAGGCGATAGCAGCCGGGGCGAGCTATTTAGTTATCGGACGACCTGTCACACAGGCGCTTGAACCGATCTCCGTACTAAACGAAATTAATGCTGATATCCTGTAATTCTATTTTTGTAGGATAATCCCTACATGTCTTTCAGACTTGTCTGATAGCCATATCGGGTTGATGTGTCGATAATACACACACTTTCAACAACCATCGATACTTAAGGAGTTAACATGAACGTTTTAAATTTACTACGGAAAGTAATCCTAATTTCATCTTTAATCTTTGTTGCAGGATTCAGCCAGGCAGCGCCAGTCAATATCAATACTGCAGATGCGGCGACCTTAGCTGAAAATATATCCGGCATCGGCCCTAAAAAGGCACAGGCTATTGTGACCTACCGTGAAACAAACGGCCCCTTTAAGGCTGTACAAGAATTAACCAAAGTTAAGGGGATTGGGCAAAAAACACTTGAAAAAAATATTAGTGATTTACGGGTTAGCTCAGTAAATCAGAAAGTAAGCAAGAAAAAAACCTCAAAAAACTAAGATTTTCCTTTTGCAAATGTGTTCAAAGGCGCCTGCGGGCGCCTTTTTTACGCATTCAATATTCTAATAGTTAAAACACCTGCCTTGTATTGATGGAGTCTTTTGCTAGACTAGGTTAGATGTTCAATGGCTGAACACACAACGCAACACTAACCTATGATATCTGATGAATTAAAATACCACTTACTCAAGTTGCTTGAGAAGGATCCCAAAATGAGCCAAAGGGCGATTTCACGTGAAATGAATATTAGCCTCGGCAAGGCGAATTATTGCCTGCACGCGCTAATCGATAAGGGCATGATTAAAGCGAAAAATTTTTACAAAAACAAGAATAAAACGGCTTATACCTATTATTTAACCCCAAAGGGTATCGAAGAAAAAGCAAAGATTACATTTCGTTTTTTACAAAGCAAATTAACTGAATACGAGAATTTAAAACATGAAATTGAAGAAATTCGCCAGGAGGCGGCGAGTTTAAGCGAAAAAAATACTTCGTAACTAAATTAAACTGGGAGAAAATCGTGCAAACATCTTCTGCTGACAATATAAAATCATGGTATCTAATATATACCAAGGCCAAAGGTGAAGAATTGGCGCATGACAACCTACTCAGGCAGGGCTTTAATGCTTACCTGCCGAAAATAAAGCGAGAGAAACGCCTGCGTGGGAAGTATC
>QIKU01000248.1 GCA_003232015.1 Gammaproteobacteria bacterium | reverse complement strand
GAGTTCAGGTTCCATTTCGTCTGTTTGCACTTGACGCGGTGATAGAAAATTTTCATAGTCACCCGCTGACCAGACCAGAAATTCTCCACCCCCTTCCATTTCGTAACCATGCTCATGACCAGTATGTGTATTTAGCCCGGGCACGGAGAGCGTCATCCATCTTTTAAATTCGCTAACTTCTTTATTAGGCTTTTGCGGGAAAAGATAATAGGATATCCGCATCGGCAACTCACCTGATGATGCTAACGTTCTTGAGCCTTCGTAATTTTCTGGAAAAATATGACCGCCGCCGCCTGCATCAATGGCCGAGGTCAGACCCAGGCGGTTTAGTTCGCGATAAAATTGTTTGCTTGAGTTTACCTGTTGCTTTGCTGATAGCTGAGGAAGCTGGCCAATTGTTTGGTATAGAATAGTTGGATTGGGTTCGGCAATTAACAGTCCGGTCGGGTTACCCTCGTTATCTAATTCGTACCGGCCTCCTTTGGGTGCGGGTGTTTTGGCGGTGATGTTTAGTTCCTTCAGGCCTGCTTTATTTAAAAAGGCCTGACTATATAAGAATAATATAAAGACCGGCGTATCCGGTGCGGCGTTATTGATTTCATCAAGGGTAGGCATACGCTTTTCAATAAATTGATAAGGTGACCAGCCACCAATGACTCTCACCCATTGGCCCTTTGGGGTGCGTTTAGCTTGTTCTGACAACATTGATAATGCCTGTTTCAGGCTTGATACACCCTCCCAACGCAGTTCCAGGTTGTAGAATCTCCCGCCACGTATGACATGTAGATGGGAATCGTTAAGGCCGGGGATCATTCTGCGGCCTTCTGCATCAATTATTTTTGTTGTTTTACTCTTCAATTTAAGTATTTCGGTATTAGGACCAACTTTTAAAAATCGGCCATTGTGTATGGCAACAGCTTCGGCTTCTGGTTGGGCATTATTTTGTGTTGTGACTTTTGCATTAAAGACAATCAGTTCAGGCGATATTATTTCAGCGAACGTATTGTGTGTCCAGCCTGAGCAGATAACGGTGAGTAAAAAGATACTAAATATTTTTCTCAACTGAAAATTGTAGATGACCATTGTTATACTCCTGTTCCTGTGTTTAAGTACAATGCAAATTAAAATGAAACCGCTTTCATACGGATTAGATTTTGCTCAGAATTATTTAAGTATGAGTTTGGGACATGCTTGATAGCATGTCCCTTTTGATAGTTAATGCTTTTTGCCTTCAGTGGCGTTAAACATTGCGTTAGCGTAAATGATACCCAGACCATAACCGCCGCCGTGTTCTTTTGCAATATCGGTTACGGCTTTATATGTCTCACCTCGTGCCCAGTCGCGTTGAAGTTCAAGCATATATTGCAACCAGGTAATGGGCGTTGCGCCTGCCTGGACCATACGCTGAACGGCCATGTTGTGTGCGTCGAGGCTAACACCACCGGAGGCATCGGTTACAAAATAGACTTCGTAGCCCTGTTCAATCGCCGATAAAACGGGGCCTACACCACAAACTTCGGTCCATAAGGCGGCTATGACAATTTTGTTTTTGCCATATTGATTTACTTTTTTAGTAATACGTTTGTCTTCCCAGGTGTTCATTGTGGTCCGGTCAATGGGTTTTTGATTTGGAAAAACAGCCTGTAGCTCTGGGAATATAGGACCTGAAAAGCTTTTTTCGGCAACCGTAGTTAAGATCGTTGGTACTTTAAAAACCTTAGCGGCTTTAGCCAGACCGGTGATGTTGTTACGTAGATCGACAATATTGATTGAGGTTGTCGCGAATGCCATTTGCGGCTGGTGATCGATCAAAATCAAGGTATGATTCGTTGGGCTTAGTAATTTTTTACCGGGTACAGATTTGGCATTTCCAGCATGCACTGACAGGCTAGTGAGTGATGTGATGACCATTAACATAGCTAATAATGTTTTTTTGTTAATCATGGTGTGGCTCCTATAGTTTTGTTGCTTAATACAAAATCAAATTTATACGGTTAAGCAATGAGGCGTTACTTTAATCGATTTTACCGTCGCGATAATTACCCAATCAGAATACATACTGTCTACTATAAGGAAACAATTATATATTTTGTTTCTCTACGATCATGCGTATGAATGAATACGACGAATAAATTCGACTAATTCTAAGGTTTTGGTATTCTGGTGCGTAATTATCAAATTTGATAGGTTCAGTAAAAATAATTAGTCAATGGGCTTGAAGGAAAAAGGTGGTTATGTTTTTCGTTAGGCTTGGGTAAATTGATCTTAGTGACGGCTTTGAGAAAAATTCGGGCTTAGATGAAATATTCAAAGATAACAATTCAGTGATTTTTTCTAAGATGCCGTTGATCTTACTGTTAGCGCCACTATGACAGCTAATAGTTTCTTCAACCGTTTTATATTGTATATTTTCCATCATTACGGTCCAGATTAAAAATTTAAATACAAATAGTATAAATTACGAACTGGAAGCCTGATGTTGTCCTATTAAGTCGTGTGACTTATTAGTATCTGGTAGTTTTCGTCCTTTAAACGGCTGCGTAGTTTTTTCATTTCATGAAAAGTT
>QIKU01000221.1 GCA_003232015.1 Gammaproteobacteria bacterium | reverse complement strand
GCCAGATATCGCAAGTCGCAAGTTGCCACCCAGCTTTTTCAGGATTTTATTGCCAACAATATTCTGTAAAACAGGGCGTAATAATAATTTCGGATGCCAGCTTATTTTATTCTGTGAATACCTGAACCAGTGCCAGCCAACAGTAATACCCAGATTAAATAAAAATTTTGCAAAACGGGGTTTATTTTGCAGTTGAATTTGTATTTTATTGTAAACGCGTTCAAAAATGCGTGGTACGGTAACGAGAATGGTGGGTTTAATCTCGATTAAGTCTTCAGCTAATTTTTCAATCGATCTTGCATAAACGATTTTGCTACCGGCCATTACTGGTAAATAGTAACCAACCGTTCGTTCGAACATATGCGATAAAGGTAAAAAAGATAAAAACACATCGGTTGGATAAAAACTCTCGCACTGGCTTGCGCCGTATACATTTTGTAGAATATTATTATGCGATAGCATAACCCCTTTTGGGCGGCCGGTAGTCCCTGAGGTATAAACAATGGATGCGAGTTGGTCTGGCTTGATATCTGCTATTACATATTCTACTTCTGAACTATCCTGTTCCAGCCATTGTTCAAAATGAACAACTTTATCCTGTGCGTTGTTTTTTTTCTGCAAGCTAACAATAAGTTTAACGTTTTTCAGGTCATCTTGAATGGTTTCAAGTGTACGGCATTGCTCTTCACCAGCAACAAGAATTAATTGAACTTGTGCATCATTGACAATGTAACTGATGTTCTCTGCGCGGTCGTTAATATAAAGCGGCACTATAACCAGCCCTAGCCCCAATGCAGCTTGATCAAACATCATCCATTCGGGACAATTGTGAGTCATGATAGCCACACTCTGTCCTTTAGTAATGTTTTGTTTTAATAATGCCTGCTGAATAGCGGCAACTTTATTTTTAACCTCGCCCCAGGTATAGGTGAGCCACTTCTGAGTTGACTGATCAAAATATTGACAGGCAACTTTATTTTCTGAACGTTTAGCACGTTCAGAAAACAGACCGGGTAAATGCTGTGCATCTTCAGGATGTATCAGGTCAGTTAGCTTGGACATAAGGGTTATTCCGTTACATTATGTTTTATCTATGTGCTTTCAGCATTTTCTTTGATTAGCGCTGCCCAACCCTCATCAGGTTTAAACCGGTTTCCATATCGGCTGCTGAGGTTTTCGAGTAACTTAATGAGCTGTTCAATGCCGCGACTATTAGCATAACACATTGGCCCCCCTCTGAAAGGGGCAAAACCAGTACCAAAGATAACGCCAGCATCGATCATATCATTTGAATCAACCACACTGTCGCGTAAGCAGGCAACGGCTTCATTAACAAGCCGTAATATAAGCCGGTCGGCTAAATCGGTCGGTGGGGTGTAATCTTTTGCTAAAGCGGGTTTAACAGGTTTGCCCTTTTTAAAGGCATAAAAGCCCTGATCTGTTTTTTTGCCAAGTTGCTTTTTGTTCACTAAGTTCCGTAGTCGCTCAGGCACGCCTATATCCATTGTTTGTGACAAGTTTTCAGCAACTTTTAAACAAATATCCAGACCGACCGTATCTGCAAGCTCAATGGGTCCCATTGGCATACCAAAATCAGTTGCGGCTTGATCGATAGCTTTTAGCGGAACTCCTTCTTCGGCTAGCACAACGGCTTCCATTAAATAAGGCATTAAAATCCGGTTAACCAGAAAACCGGGGCTACTGCTCACCGGTAAAGGTAAACGGCGTATGGATTTTGCGATGCTTGCGGCGCGTTGCATGGTTTCGTCACTGGTGGTTTTACCACGTACAATTTCAACTAAAGGCATCATGGCAACCGGGTTAAAGAAGTGTAGACCAACCAGCCGACTTGAATCTTTTAAAGCCGGAGCGAGTTCTTCTAATGGAATACTTGATGTATTGGTTGCGATAATACAATCGGTTTTGACCTGCGGTTCCACTTCTTTAAATAACTGGCGTTTGACTTCGGCATCTTCAAAAATAGCTTCAATAACAACGTCGGCCTGTTTTAATCCGTTGCCATTAATGTCGGGCACTAAACGATCCAGTGCTTCGGTGATGGGTAAACGTTTTTTAAGTTTCTTTTTATAAAGTGAATAAGCGCGTTTAAGCACGCGCGCAAGGGTGGCATGGTCACGATCCTGTATGGTGACGGTGTAACCCTGTAAGGCACACCATGCAGCAATGTCACCACCCATTACGCCGCCACCAATTACATGGATATGTTTTGGCTGGTAATCTTTTAAATGGCTATAATTTTTCATCTTTTCCTGTAAGGAAAAAACCCGTACAAGATTTTGTGCTGTTTTGGTGACCATAAGCTGTGAAACAGAAATGGCTTCTTCTTCCATAAAGCGCTGCTCATCGTCTGCATAGCGTTCCCAGAGGTCGATTAAAGCATAGGGTGCTGGGTAGTGTGCTCGTTGCGCTTTTTTGGCAACTTGTTTAATAAGCATTTTTTTAACCCACGGGCGTGCCAGTTTATGGTTGGCCAGGCGTGCCCACCATGCAATTTTGTGAGTGGGTGGCGCTTTTTTTATAACACTTCTTGCCGCAGAGACCAGGTGCC
>QIKU01000011.1 GCA_003232015.1 Gammaproteobacteria bacterium | reverse complement strand
CCCTTCACCTAAAAATTAGTAAATAAGTTAAAGTTAAGAAAAGGACAAGTAAATTAAAATGAAAATTAGTTTATCGCGTGACAATATTTTAAAACCCCTCCAACATGTTGCTGGTGTTGTAGAAAGAAAACAAAACTCACCCATACTTTCTAATTTATTACTTAAAGTTGAAAATAATCATTTATCACTCACTGGAACAGATTTAGAAGTTGAAATGATTATTAATACCCAGGTTGAATCGGATGAAACAGGCGAAACCACTATTCCGGCTAAAAAGTTTTTAGATATTTGTCGAACTTTGCCAGATGGAGCAAAGATAAATATTAATATCGATGCGAATAAAGCTGTTATCCGTTCTGGTAAAAGTCGTTTTACTTTGTCTACACTGCCAGCCAATGAATTCCCGCAAAGCGATGTACTTAATGTTTCTCAGGAAATAAGCTTAAAACAGTCCACCCTTAAGAAATTAATCGATCAAGTTCAGTTTTCAATGGCACAACAAGATGTGCGCTACTATTTGAATGGCCTAATGCTGGAAATTGATCCTGAACATATTGTGACGGTTGCCACTGATGGCCACCGTCTGGCTATTTCTAAAGAAGTCATCACGACGGGAATAGCGGAAAAACGTCAGATTATTATTCCTCGCAAAGGGGTGAGTGAGCTTTCAAAATTATTGGAAGATTCCGATGAAATGGTGACACTGCAGCTTGGGGATAATCTAATTAAAGTTACCCTGGGCAATATTACCTTTAGTTCAAAACTGATTGATGGCAAATTCCCGGATTATAATCAGGTCTTGCCGAGTGATAATAATGCTATTTTAGAGTGTTCCCGTGATGTATTAAAACAGGCGTTTAGCCGCACATCGGTTTTATCGAACGAAAAATACCGGGGGATGCGTTTATCACTCAGTGCGAATATGCTCAATGCCACAATTAATAATCCTGATCAGGAAGAAGCAGAAGAAGAAATTGAAGTGGTTTATTCGGGTGATGAGTTTGAGATTGGTTTTAATGTTGCGTATTTCCTTGATGTGCTTAACACCATTAAAGACGACAACGTTATTATTAAATTTAAAGATGCGAATTCAAGTTGTGTCATACAGGCAGAAAGTGATAATAGTGCTAATTACGTTATTATGCCGATGCGCTTATAAACCTCTTAATTTAATTACCTTTAGTGAGTATCACCCAGTTATCGCTGCATTCTGTTCGGAACCTGGCTGAATGTATAATTGAGCCAGATGCACGCTTTAACCTTATTGAGGGGGCGAACGCGAGTGGGAAAACCAGTTTTTTAGAGGCTATTTATTTAATTAGCCAGGTTAAATCATTCCGCACACACCGAATTAACCATATTATTCAGCATAAACAGCCGGAACTACAGGTTGTTGCAAAATACCAGGATCATACCGAATATACCCATGTAATTGGTTTAAGCCGTAGTCGAAGTACCACTAAAATTCATTTAAACAAACAGGTGATTAATCGAAGTTCAAAGCTGGCTGCGTTGGTACCGATTCAGGTTATTACACCGGAGTCGCACCGTTTATTAGAGGACGGGCCAAAGTATCGCCGCCAATTTATTGATTGGGGTGTGTTTCACGTGGAACACGGGTTTTTACAAACATGGAAAGACTATCACCGAATACTGCGTCAGCGGAATGCGGCTCTTCGGCAAAAACAATCAAAACAGCAAATACAAAGCTGGGATCAACCGCTTATTGAAGTCACACAAAAATTTCACCAGGCAAGAGTTGAATACATCGATGCTTTAACGCCTATTGTCGAATCTTATACTGAGCAGCTGATTGGTGAAGTGGTTTCGTTGAAATACCTATCAGGCTGGCCAAAAGATCAGGGCTTTACCGAAGCCCTGGAAAAAAGTTATGAGCAAGATTGCCAGTTTCGACATACTCGAGTAGGGCCACATCGCGCCGATCTTAGTATGAAATCGAATGGTATAGCGGTTCAAATTGGCCTATCTCGTGGGCAACAGAAATTACTGGTTTGTGCGCTACGTTTAGCACAAATTCAATATTTACAACATATCTCACAACAATCATGCATTATTTTAGTCGATGACTTACCGGCAGAGCTGGATAAAGCCCACCGGGATCGCCTAATGGTGCTGTTGGATGATACAGATGCACAAATATTTGTGACAACAACGGATGCAAATTTACTGGCTGTTAATCCACAAACATCAAAAAAGGTGTTTCACGTGGAACACGGGAAAATAAAAGAAGTGGTATACTAAACGCAGTTCTTACTGGATGAATCAATTATATATCGCCAACGGGGTATGCACCCCGCTGACGACCAACGTGGGAGAGCTCCGCTTCTCCCCTTTGGAAACCCCAACGGTTTTGTGCCCGGCGCAAGCGGACGGGGAATTTAGATTTAGTTTGAACGCATCGGTAAAAGTAACTTAAAAAGGTACAAAGATAATGGCTGATCCGACTTATGATTCGACCAATATCAAGGTTTTAAAAGGCCTTGATGCGGTTCGAAAACGCCCCGGCATGTATATTGGTGATACCGATGATGGCACCGGTTTACATCACC
>QIKU01000129.1 GCA_003232015.1 Gammaproteobacteria bacterium | reverse complement strand
ACCCCGCGAACGTATCGAAATGCGAGTAGACACAGAAACCAAGACGCTGGCGGAACGTGCTTCAGCGGCGATGGGTTGTGCATCGCTGACGGAGTTTATGACACGGCTGATCCGCGAACACGCCCCGGAGATTTTGCAGCATGAGACTTCAATCCAGCTCGCTAACACACCGTTTGATGTATTTATTGAGGCGTGCAGCGATTCAGAACGCAAGCCCGATGCGCGTATCCTTGAAGCGGCGAAACGTCTGGATGAAGAAGGCTTCTGATTGGCGCTCTCACCAGCGTTTGTTTTAGTCGAACCTGCTCGGCATGATATAAAAGCTTTCGACTGCGGAAAGCCAGCGATGAACCAGTTTCTGGCGCGTTTCGCGGCAAAGCACATGAAGCTGGGCATTAGCTCGACATGGGTACTGACCGATGAAAGTGCCACAGCCAAAGCGTCTGTTGCCGCTTATTACACGCTATCGACAGCCACGGTAACCCGCGAAGAAATCCCCATCAATAAGAGTCTGCCTCGTTATCCGGTTCCTGTCGTGTTACTCGCCAGGCTCGCTACCGACCATCGCTACCAAGGCCGGGGTGTTGGCGGAAAAACCCTGGTTTCAGCACTTCGCAAAAGTGTTGAGCTAACCCGTAGCGGTCTTCCTGCGGCAGGCGCCATCCTCGATGTATTGGATGGTGATGCACTCGGGTTTTATCAGCATTATGAAATTTTCGAACCATTCACGGATGACCCGATGCGACTCTTTGCCCCCATGGCAGTGCTGCAACAGATCTAGTTCTTTAGCAGTTACCGATTCGGTTATTCATCGCAGTGACTAAACCACTGGAACCGAGTAAATCTTTACCCATGCAGACCGTCGGTGTTGAATCATTACGGTTTGAAAATATCTTCATAATAAGTACTCCAATTATTTGAGGGTTCACCCTGTGCGTTCCTTAAATAATTGGAGCACATCTGGTTATTTTCAAACGCTTGACTTGTAATAGTTATAAACTATCGGCTTGATGCCCGCGTAGGCAGGAGGTCTGTAGACGTTATTTGGTGGAGTTGTATTATTTGATTTCCCTACAATAGGTTTTCATCAATCAGTCGTTCTTTGCCTTTTTGAAGTAGAATAATAAAATATGAACCATTACCACTTTCAACTTTATTTATCTGACTTAACTTTATAAGTTCATCTCGATGGTATGTGTATTTAAGTTCTTCTACACCGAGTTTGGTTATTAAATCATGTTCATATATTTTCCCTCTGTTTGCGGCTATTAATCGTAGTATTTTAATTTCAATTTCTTTGTGTTTTCGTTCATTGTAAGTGGTGTCTTCTGTAGTCAAACCGTCTATTTTAAGAGTTAGCTTTTCTTCTAGTTTTTGAATATTTTGTAAATATTTAGTCTTCATTTCATCTGCGTCTTTTAAATCCGAATATAATATTTTTAGTTCTTCATCTTTTTTCTTAACAACAGCATCAAAACTTTGTTCAAGCTCGTATACTTCTCTTTTGAGTTTTCGGGATTCTTTATTGTCAAGAAGTTCTTCATCATCTATTGATTGTCTTAATTCTTTTAGTTGTTGTTGTCTTTTTCGTGTGAATTTGAATACCCATTTAGCTGGGAACGGATATACATATAAAAATATTACTGATGTAATGAATGGAGTAATTAGCCAATAATAAAGATAATGCAAGTGGTCTGTATAAAGCTGTGATTCTAATATGTCGTATTTTACATCTATACTCTCGCTAGAAAAAATTAACATTATGAATTTAAAATTCCAAATTAACCAAGAAAATAGAAATGCACCCAGTAATGGACTACTTGTTCTGTCGTATAAATGAGCCTTTATCGATTTTGTGATTTCCTCGAACATAGTACTTTTAATCCGCTATGGTTGTTTAGAAAAACATCCTTAATTATTTCGTACGAAAATACTTACATAAACTTCAGAATTAGTTGGAAGAATTTATATTGTTGGTTTGTTATTATTTCCCTGGCTTCCGCGTAATACCCAGATAAGCATTTTATTGCTTGAATAAGTATTTTCGCCATGAGTCTGCATTGCCGCCGCATAGTAGTTTTGCCTTACTATAACGCTACTTTTTTTATTGGTGGGTTCAATTGTTGCTTTGTAGTTAATTGTTGTTCCAGTGTGTTCAGTGCTGCTGTAATCAGTTACCGGGTATTGTTTAACTCATACAGAATCGTTTTATTGCTAATGGGTTGCGCGTTGATATCTTGCTCTAATGCGTGTGCTGAATCAATGCGTCGGGCATTGGCTAGATAAAACCATTCGATACTTTCAACCTGAGCACAGGTGTATCGCTTATTTGCGGTCCTGATGGTATCTGCGACAACATGCCAGCCAAACCATTTTGGGTTGAACAATGCCAGGTCACCAGAACTGCACAGATACACAAGTCACCATGCAGTGCGTGGTGTACGGGATCTGCCGGACATCCAGTTTGGGGGATATGTCGAGCCACTGGGCGGCCTCTGCAATGTTAATGTAGCCGTCCTTGGAAATAATTTATGTAGTCCGGTGGGGAATGTCCGGGCGTTGTACTGTGGGAAGTTCATATTACCCAT
>QIKU01000198.1 GCA_003232015.1 Gammaproteobacteria bacterium | reverse complement strand
ATGGCTTTAAACTAACCCTTGAAGCAAATGACAACTCTCGTACAGGCAATAATGGCAGTGTGCAGTTGAGCCTGAATAATGACGTTGTGTTTAATGTTTCAGGTATAGATTTAGGTGGCTGCACATCGGGGGTAAGCGTAAATACGGTGTCATTTATGTCGGATAGCACTAATTCAAAGGTGAGCACAGAGCAAACGGTACGAATAGATAATATTCTACTAACGATGTAGGAGGGATTATTATCTTGCCTCCGGATAATGGCAGTGTAAAGCTGTTGTTATTCACTAATAGCTACTTCACCCGTATAACTCACATAAATAATTATACAAAGGGGGTGTTCTCAAGCCCGTTTTTCAGTTGAGCCAGGATCCTGGCTAGTGGCATTAGCGCCTCATGAAATGAACAAGCATTTCTTTATCCCGAGCTTAGGTTAAGCCGCATTACTATATAATAATTCTCTTAATTGCTGCTAAAGCACTATGAAAGTACTATAATATATCCCATTTTACCTGTTGCGAGTGAAGGGGTTACAGATTTGGCTAATTTTAAATTAAATTTATCTATTAAACAGATCGTTGCGGCGTTTATTTTTACAATTATGGCTATTTACCTTGCGGGTGTAGTGCCCACTGTGGAGATAGCCTGGGTAACAGCCATTCTTATTTTTACTATCTATTTATTCGCTTTTGAAGTGGTGGGTGTTGATTTAGCCGCACTCACCGTGATGGTCTTGCTGGGACTCACTTCTTTACTGGCACCGGTGATGGGTCTTGAGCAAGGCCTGGTGCCCAACAAACATTTATTTGATGGCTTCGCTAGTAATGCGGTGATTTCGATTATCGCGGTCATGATAATTGGCGCCGGGCTGGACAAAACCGGCGTGATGAGTAAGGTTGCCGCAGCCATTCTTAAATACGGGGGTACCACCGAAGCTCGTATTATCCCTATTATTTCTGGTACGGTCGGGATTATTTCCTCTTTTATGCAAAACGTGGGGGCAGCGGCACTGTTTTTACCGGTTGTGAGTCGTATCTCCGCACGTTCTGGTCTTCCCATGTCCCGCTTATTGATGCCTATGGGGTTTTGTGCCATTTTGGGTGGCACGATGACAATGGTGGGTTCTAGCCCATTAATTTTGTTAAATGACTTAATTATTACCTCCAATAAAGCCTTGCCAGTAGAACAGCAGATGGAACTGTGGTCACTTTTTTCCGTCACGCCGATTGGTATCGTGATGATCCTGGTGGGTATTTTGTACTTTGTTGTCGCGGGGCGCTTTGTGTTGCCAACGGTTAAAACAGAAGGCGCAAGCGCAACGAATGCAATGGATTATTTTCAGGACATCTACTCGATTGATTATGGCTTATTTGAAGTGGTTGTACCGCCCGATAGCCCGCTTGTGGGCATCGAATTGGGGGATATTGAGCATAAATCACACATTCGAATTATTGCAATGTACCGTGCAGCCAAAGATTTACGCATTGGACCGGGCAGCCTGTCTCGTGAAGTAGAAATTCGCGCAAATACCGTGCTTGGCATTTTAGCATCGCCTCGGCAAGTGGCAGGTTTTGTAGAAGAATTTGGTTTAAGGCAGCGTAAAAGCCTGCAAACATTTTCTGAGCATTTAGCTTCGACAAAGGCGGGCATTGCTGAAGTTGTTATTCCACCCGGCTCATCGATTATTGGTAAATCGGCCTTGGATATCTGGATGCGTAAAAAATACGGTATAGCGATGGTTGCGCTGCACCGTGGTGGTGAGACCAAGCAAGAAGGCGATAGTATCCGTACTATTCCTTTTGAAGCCGGTGATACGCTTGTTGTACATACAACCTGGGATGCATTGACGCGTTTGGAAAAAGACAAAGATTTTGTCGTTGTAACAACGGAATACCCACATGAAGAAGTGCGTCCGCATAAGGTATTGCATGCAGGCGTATTTTTTGCGCTGGCTTTAGGCCTGGTTCTATTTTCTGATTTACGGTTATCCGTTTCGCTATTAACCGGTGCGGTGGGGATGATTTTATCAGGTGTATTAAGCATTGATGAAGCATATGAAGCGATCAGCTGGAAGACTGTATTCTTACTTGCAAGCCTGATCCCGCTCGGTTTTGCGGTGGAATCGACTGGCACAGCAAAGTGGATTGCGGATCAAACTCTTTCTGTCTTAGGTGGCATGCCAATATGGGTTGTTCAGTTAGCCGTTGCGGTACTGGCGACTTTCTTTACACTGGTAATGTCAAACGTGGGTGCAACCGTGCTACTGGTGCCTCTTGCGGTAAATATTGCGATAGGTGTAGGTGCAGATCCAGCATTATTTGCTTTGACCGTTGCGATTGCCACATCCAATTCATTCCTCATTCCAACGCATCAGGTAAATGCCCTGATTATGGGGCCTGGTGGTTATCGTGTGATTGATTTTATGAAGGCGGGAGGCATCATGACGGTCTTGTTTTTAATCGTGATGATGGTTGTATTGAATATGTTTTATTAGAATTTGATATCCCCGGATTTCGCTGTGCTAGATCCAGGCAGTGAGTAGCCCGGATGAAATGAAATGTAATCCGGGAAATAATGTTTAACCCTCCCCGGATTTCGCTGCGCTGCATCCGGGCTACAAAATCACCATAAACGCCGGTAAAAAGAAGAATAAACGGGCATCAAGGTTCGGGGTAGATTGCTAGAAAAAGATCATAAGTGGCTGTAATTTAAATAAACAAGTTTAAACTTGTTTATTTAAATTACAGCCACTAAAAAAGCCCGAGCTGTTTAGACTCGGGCTTTTAATTGAGTAAGGATTAAAGCTTACTGGCGAACTGCTGGGCCATTAAGTTTAATACCGTTGCTCATGTAGGTATGGAAATATTCCAAAGCAATAAATTCAGGATGTTGCTTCTTCTTCCATTTCTTACCACTATTGGGTGGCTTAGCTCGAATTTGTTTGTTACAACCACCGTAACGACGCTGGAGTGTACCAAAACCACCGAGTGCACCTACTTCACCTTTCTTCGCCAGGGTTTTCTTGGCCCATTTACGACGCCATACCGGGAAGTGAGAGGTTTGGCCTAAACCTGGGCCTAACAGGTTACCACGAACCATTAGACCAGGATTGTCCACGTGGCAATTGGCACATGAAAAATTTAACTGGCCACGTTTAGCATAGAAATATGTTTTACCACGGTTGTAAATGGCTAAAGCCCGTTTGTCATTAGGAACGACAACATTTTGTACTTTACCTCGTGAGGTATAAGCCATGTATCCTTCGATAGCAACAATGTTGCCTTTTTTCATGCCAAGAGGTTTATGGCCATTTTTAACAATACACGCTTGAATATCACCAATTAAAGTACGAACTTTTCCGCTTTTACTATCAAAGTACGGATAGTTCTGACGGATACCTATACCACCATTTTTGAAGCATTTAGCCAAACCGTATTTTTTGAATAAAACTTTGCCTTTTGCAACGCCATCTTCATACGGAGGGAATTCTTCAATATTTATCCATTCATCACGACGTACAGGATCAAGTGCGTAAATACCGTTACCGAAGTCCTGTAGTTTTACCCCAGGGAACTTCTTAAAGTAGTGAGCACGGAAATCTTTTAAATCCTGTTTTGGTGATGCATTAGCTAACAGTGGCAATCCTAATATGGATATTGCTGTTGCTGTAATGAGTAGTCTTTTCATTTTAATTAACTCCTATCATCCTCAGCAGATGTTATTTAACCTTGGTTTCAATGGAATCTTTCTTACCGAGGTTATCAACCCATGCAATACCTACGGTATCGCCGGATTTACCACCACCGAATTTGAAAGAAAGATAAGGGTTTTTAGAAACTGCACCCGCCCACTGAG
>QIKU01000049.1 GCA_003232015.1 Gammaproteobacteria bacterium | reverse complement strand
GTTCGGGTGACCACCAGTAGCCGTTGTAAATCATATTGGCATAACGTGGCATCAGTTCGTCTTTTAAATGGGCGACTTCTCTATCCAGTGTGATGGATTCGATTGCACGGTGGGCTTTTAATAAAATAGTGCCTGCGGGTGTTTCGTAACAGCCGCGTGATTTCATGCCTACGTAGCGGTTTTCTACAATGTCGTCTCGACCAATGCCGTTTGCACCACCGATGGTATTGAGTTCTTCCATTACCTGGTTGGGTGTTTTTGCTACGCCGTTAATTGAAATCACGTCACCGTTTTTAAAGCCAAGTTCGATATAGGTTGCTGTGTCGGGTGCTTGTTCGGGTGATACTGACCAACGCCACATATCATCTTCGGGTTCTGCCCATGGGTCTTCCAGTACACCACCTTCATAAGAAATATGCAGGGAGTTTGCATCCATCGAGTAAGGTGATTTTTTACCTTTGTTAAAGTCAACCGCAATATTATGTTCTTTGGCATAGGCCATAAGTTTTTCGCGTGAGTTTAAATCCCATTCGCGCCACGGTGCAATAATTTGTACGTCGGGTTTTAAGGCATAGGCACCGAGTTCAAAACGCACCTGATCATTACCTTTGCCGGTTGCGCCGTGCGATATTGCATCGGCACCGGTTTCGTTGGCTATTTCAATTAAGCGTTTTGAAATTAACGGGCGGGCAATGGATGTACCTAACAGGTATTCACCTTCATAAATGGTGTTGGCGCGGAACATCGGGAATACAAAATCACGGGCAAATTCTTCTCGTAAATCTTCGATATAAATTTCTTTAACGCCCATGGCTTCGGCTTTAGCACGGGCGGGTTCCACTTCTTCGCCCTGACCAATATCAGCGGTAAAAGTGACCACTTCACAGTGATAAACGTCTTCAAGCCATTTTAAAATAATGGAGGTATCTAACCCGCCCGAATAGGCAAGGACTACTTTGTTTACATCGGCCATTTGGTTGCTCCGCAGCATGAATTCACTAAATTGCGCGGATTATACCGAAAACAGGACGATTAGTCGTTATTTTATCAGAGTGATAATACTACGCCGGTTCTTTGCCCGCCCTGCACGACTGCGGTTTGATGCGACATACGGGCCTTCGCCAATACCAATAGCGGTGATTGGCACCTGCATACCCAGTTTGTGCATGTAAGCTTTAATCGCTTGTGCCTGTACTTTGGCGGCATTGCGGTTAACACGTTTAAAGCCCATGCTGTCGGTGTAAGATTTAATCATCACTTTCTTGATTTTTTCGTCCAGCTTCGCAAACTTCACCACATTGCGAAGCTGGTTACGTAGTTTTTTACTTAAACTCCGCTGGCCTTTATTAAAATGCAGTACGGTTTTTTGTAGTTTATTGAAGTTATATTTAGGCCTTCCACTGATGCATTTTTCAAAGGCACTTTTTACTTTGGCAAAATTAATCGGTGAGATTGTGGTAATAATATCCTGGGTGCCATCCGTCCAGTCACGGTAGGTTAGCCTGATCGACATGCCTTCTTCCAGTTCATACATCAACCGGTTGGGCCATATTTCAGGTAAATAGGCTTTACCCATGGAAGCAAGCTGTTGCTGGCCTTTTGATGCTTTCGATTTATTTTTCAAAAATCGCTGGCGATGTGGCAAGACAAAGGGCTCATAGCCTTCTTTAAAAGGGATAAACCCGAGCGATTTTTTAATTGCAAACGGTTTCCAGTCTGGCGGAATAGATTCCAACTTTGCACCCACATCCGGGTAAAGAGAGTTGTCGGTTAATAACGGACGAGAATAGCGCTTATCTTTCCCTTGAAGTCTTCTGGCAATAGGCTGATTCACTTCAAAAATAAATTTTAAAAATTGTACCGGATTATATCTGAACCGGGCTTTTCCCAGGCGCGGTATCGGCTGGGTTAACACACATTCCATTTCTGTGGATGTTAATACCCATTCAGACTGCGCAAGTTTTGCTCCGTATAACTGAACCCTCGGGTATAAAACCCCCTCTTTAACGGGTCGGTTTCCTGTTATTTTATTGATAACTTTCTGGTGAACTGAGCGGATATTACTGGTGATTTTTTGATGCAGGCTACCTTTTTTCCTGACCACCGCCTTTACACCACTATTATCTTCTGTGGATTCTGCTTTTTCTGGCTGGCTTTTGGTTTCAGCAACATGGTCGAAAGATTTGCCGGTGGCAACTTTCAAACGTCGATTTTTGCCGACACGGACATAGCGTGCCGCCTTTTTGGCTGGTTTGGCCACTGCCTTGTCTAAAGATGGCGCTTGCTTGGCTTCAGGCTCAATCCGGGTATTATCAACATCTACAAACTTTGAGTGCTGTTTGTTTTTTTCAATATTTTCAGCAGCTTGGCGCGCATCAGCACCAAATTTCAGGCCACAGGATGCTGTGCCAAGAACAAGGATGGCCAGCAATATAATACGAATATAAACAGTGAACTCACGATACATACCCGTGTGAGTTGCAAAAAGTATTCCAGAAGCGAGGTAAGAAGTTAAATTTTGATGATTTATTTCCTCCCCCATTTCGGGGGAGGGAGGGTGAGGAAAGTTCTTTATTACCCTCCCCCTAGCCCCCTCCCGTAAAGGGAGGGGGGATTAAATCAACTATAGTAACATCTGATTTTTTATTCCCTCCTCCATTTCGGGGGAGGGCCAGGGTGGGGGAATTTTTTATCACCCTCCCCCTAACCCCCTCCCGCAAAGGGAGGGGGGATTAAATC
>QIKU01000048.1 GCA_003232015.1 Gammaproteobacteria bacterium | reverse complement strand
TTTCAAACTTTATACTTCTTTTTATTTGCGTGCGCTAATAATAAATTTGAATGCGCATGTTGATTCAAACGAGGAACTAAAAATGTCCAATATTATATTACCCGGTATGCAACTTCTTTCTGAGCCCGATTCACAATCACGCCGAAGATTTGTTCAAGGCGTTGCTGCGGGTGGTGCGTTAATGGGGCTGGGGGTGAATGCTTTTGCTTCCTCCAGCAAACCATCTGCTTCGATGCTAGCGGAGCCTGCTGTTTTAAGCGGCACACTTTTTAACCTGACTTACGGCTATTCAAAGGTGAATTTTACGGGTAAGCAACGAACGGCAACGGCGATTAACGGCAGCGTTCCCGCCCCCACTTTACGCTGGAAAGAAGGGGACACGGTTACCCTTAATGTTACTAACAACATGGCGGATGACACTTCGATTCACTGGCACGGTATTATATTGCCGAGCAGTCAGGACGGTGTGCCGAATATTTCTGATGGCTTTAAAGGTATTAAACCGGGCGAAACGTTTAAGTACCAGTTTAAAGTAGAACAAAATGGTACTTACTGGTATCACAGCCATTCAGGTTTTCAGGAGCAAACCGGTGCGTACGGTGCCATTGTTATTGAACCTGAAGAACCCTATCCCTATGCCTTTGATCGTGAATATGTCGTGCAGTTGTCGGACTGGAGTGATGAACACCCCAATGACATTTATCACAAACTAAAAAAACTCAGTAGCTATTATAACTTTAAAGAGCGCACCGTGGGTGAAGCCTTTGATGAAGTGAGAGAAGACGGTTGGGATAAGTTTTGGCAAAAGCGTGGAATGTGGAACCGAGCGCGTATGTCGGATAGGGATATTTCGGATGTTACCGGTTACACCTATACTTTTTTAATGAACGGCCAAACCCCCGCTGCGGGCTGGACTGGTTTGTTTAAAAAAGGTGAAAAAGTGTTACTGCGTTTTATTAATGCGGCTGCAATGACCTTTTTTGATGTGCGGATACCGGGTTTAAAAATGACCGTGGTAGCCGCAGACGGCCAGTACATTCAACCGGTAACGGTCGATGAATTTCGTATTGGTGTGGCCGAAACTTTTGATGTTATTGTTGAGCCGAGTACCGAGCAAGCTTACAGTATTTTCTCTCAGGCCATTGATCGCAGCGGGTATGCGCGTGGTACTTTAACGCCTGACCTTGCAATGACGAGTGAAGTTCCTGCCATGGATGCAGATCCCCTGTTAGCACACCGTGATATGGGAATGGATATGAGTGCGATGGGCGGTGACCATTCTAAAATGAAAGGGATGAACGCTACTGGCAGCTCAGGTATGCAGGGCATGGACCACTCTGCTATGAAAGGTATGGACCATTCTAAAATGGCCAAACCCAAAATAGGTTCAGGTAAAGCCGGTTTTGGCACCAGCCAGAAAGTCGTTCATGTTGAGTCAGAGTTTGGGCCTCATGTTGATATGCGTGCAGAAGCACCACAGTATCTTCTTGATGACCCCGGTATTGGATTGCGCAACAGTACACGCCGGATATTCACCTATGCGGATCTGCGCAATTTATATAAAACACCGGATCCACGCGAGCCAACCCGGGAAATTAACCTGCATTTAACCGGTAACATGAGCCGATATATGTGGTCAATTAATGGAATTAAATTTGCCGATGCGGAGCCTATCCGGCTTAAATTTGGTGAACGTATGCGGATGAATTTGCTTAACGACACGATGATGAACCATCCCATCCACCTGCATGGTATGTGGAGTGATCTGGAAACGGGGGATGCAGAGTATATTCCACGTAAGCACACGGTTGTAGTGCAACCCGGTGCAAAAATCAGCTTTCTGGTAACGGCGGACGCAATGGGAGGGTGGGCATACCATTGCCATCTTCTTTATCACATGCTTGGCATGTTCCGTAAAGTCGAAGTTGTATAAAGGAGAACAGAAAATGAAAAACAGATTAACAATGATGTTAATGGGTAGTCTTGTTGCAAGCTCCGTTTATGCCGGTGGTGTGGAAGAAAACCCGACCTTAACCAAAGTCATGATCAACCAGTTTGAGACACGCAGTGCCACGGGTAGCGACCCATTGATACTGGAAGCCGATATGTGGATTGGCAAGGATTTAAACAAGTTGTGGTTTAAAAGCGATGTTGAACGTGTCAACAACAAAACCACTGAGTTTGAATTGCAGGCACTGTACAGCCGTGCCATTGCACCTTTTTGGGATTTACAGGCCGGTGTACGCAAGGATTTTAACCCAAAACCCTCCCGCGACTGGTTGGTGCTTGGGGTGAATGGCCTCGCACCTTACTTCTTTGAAATTGATACCGCCATATTTATAGGTGAACAGGGGCGGCTGGGTTTTCGACTGGATGCAGAATATGAAATCTTATTTACGCAGAAATTAATATTAACCCCCGATATGAGTATTAATCTTCACAGTAAAGACGACCCGCAAACGGGAACAGGTTCAGGCTTGTCAGATGTGCAGCTTGGTTTAAGACTGCGCTATGAGTTTGTACGCGAATTTGCACCTTATATCGGTATTACCTGGAACAAAAGCTATGGGCAAACTGCAAACTATGCCCGCGCTGAAGGTGAAAGCGTCAGCGATACACAGTTTGTTATTGGTATTCGTGCCTGGTTCTAAAGGGTTAAAGGCGGGGGCTAAAGGGAGTCTAACTTGGAGGTATCCCCACCAGTAGCCCGGATAAAATAAAATGCAATCCGGGAAGGAGTCCCCAACCTTCCCGGATTCCGCTTTGCTGC
>QIKU01000268.1 GCA_003232015.1 Gammaproteobacteria bacterium | reverse complement strand
ATGCAATTGCCACCACGCGTTTTTTCAGCAGCCGTTCGCTGTCAATCAGTAGTGATGGTAATACACTGTATGTTGGCACACAAAGTGATGGAATTCTGAGATCAACCGATACCGCTGCAAGCTGGGTTCCCGTAACCAACACCAACAATGGTTTAACAACCGATACCATCCGTACCCTGGCTATGCTGCCCAACAATACAAGCACAATTTATGCGGGCACAACCACTGGATTATTTTTTACAAGAGACAGCGGTGCAACATGGGCTGAGGCGTCAACGGAAATGAACGTACAAGATATTGCCATTAATCCCAATGACCCCACTGAGCTTTTCGCAGGAACAACGGAAGGTGTTTTTAGAAGCATTGATAGTGGCGTGAACTGGACGATTGTCAATAATGGCATTCGTAGTTTTGCGGTGACAGATGTTATTGTTCACCCAATAAATTCGAACATTCAATATGTAGGCTCGCGTAATAGTGGCGTGGCTAAAACAACGGACGGCGGAACAACCTGGTCCTTTGTTAATACAGGGATTACGAACTTACACATTCAAACTATAGTCATTTCACCCGATGCCCCAGACACCCTCTACATTGGCACTGTGAATGCCGGTGTGTTTAAAACATTCGATGGCGGCACAAATTGGAACACTATGAATTTAGGACTGGGTAATGTTGATGTGCGCAAGCTCGTTATAGACCCCAATCAACCCTATCTTATTTACGCAGGAACAAGAGCAGGCATCAGCCTTTTGGTCGACGAAGATCGCAACAATAATGGCAACCTGGATGCCGGAGAAGACCTTAACAATAATGGTCTTCTCGATAACAGCTGGAGTGTGATGAACAACGGCATTGCCGGTCAACATGACATTATTGTCAAAACAATGATTATTGATCCCAATAACACCAGTACACTTCTGTCCAGCACGGCATCGAGCGGTATTTTTACCAGTACGAACTCAGGTGCAAATTGGAATAACACCTCAGTAGGTTTAACCAATAGTTTTATCTACGCCATGGCGATCACTCCTGGCGAGTCCAACACCATTTATGCAGGTACACGAGGCAGCGGTTTATTTAAAAGTATTGATGGCGGTCTGAGCTGGTTTGCAAGTAACGCAGGGCTTGCCAGTAACGACAGCGACGGCATTGTACATATCAACGCCATCGTCATTGACGGGGCTTCACCTACCACTGTTTACGCAGGCACGCAAGACAACGGGGTGTTCAAGTCTATGGATGCAGGCAGCAGCTGGACCCACTTAAACGACGGCCTTACCAATAACACGATCAACAGCTTGACCCTCATCAGCAACAGCACGCCACCTATACTACTGGCAGGCACAGAAGGTGATGGCGTGCTTGAGATTCAGTCGAGCACGGCAAGCGCAAGCTCCGCAGCGTTAAAGAGTGATACAAGTCCTCGTGACAGTAATAATGCCAACGGCGGTGGCGGCATTATATTTCCAGGTTTATTGATATTGCTGGCATTGGCCTGGGTAAGGCTAAGGGATGAGGCATTTATTAAAATACCAATCTAGCGAGTCTTTTTGCCGGTATTTTTCATTGCAACTTGGGTTACATAGCTCACTATGTGCCCGACGTTGCAATAAAAACTACCAACAAAACCCCTGCGCGATATTGATACTTTAATTTTTGCCTCATCCCTAACCTGATACATTCCGTTGAGCGCAAATATGAAAATACATATATGAAAAAATATCTTTTGCTATTTTGCTTATTACTTGGGACTGGATGTGTTGTCATTCCTGAAACAGATAAAACTTATGTTGCAAAATGTGAAATTTCTACGGATCAAAAGACCTTAAGAATAATAGATTCAGAGAAAGAAACAAAAAGTTATTATTCTATAGGTGGTGTATTTCTTGTACCAATATCAGGAATTGTTTTGGGTGCATACGTAGTAATGAAGAATTCATACTACTACGGTAAAGAGAAGATTATATGTAATTAATGTCAGTTCGGTAAACCAATACCCTGCGACTAACCCCACATTTATTGGCTTGAGTGATAATACAGCGCAGCGAAATGACTGTAAACCAAGCAACGCGGAAAGTCTGTCCGAGTTGAAGTATCCTGTATATACCCGTAGAGTTTGAGATTTAGGTCTTACAGCACGCCATATTTTTTCCACGGCGTTGTTGAAACTCCTTGGAATAGAGTGAATATTCCGCGTCATTTCGTCTAGCCGTGAAAAAAATATAACGCACTTTAATACCTAAATCTCAAACGCTATGGGTATAGTTAAATCCCTCGTATCCTCTCTATATTCCAAAGTATTTTGCCTTGCGGAAAATTTAACTGCTGTCGATTTTTTTGCGAACGTAATTTAATTCAGGAAAGGATACAATTCCTCCATAATTTGTTATGGCAAATTAAAATTGATAACCTAAATTAAGAAGAAGGCCCCCTTTAGTCTCATTATTATGTTTGCCAATAATTGGTGTTAATCCAGCATTCCAACCACCTGCACTCATTCCCTCAAAAAAATACAAGTAGGGGATACCTATAAATGCTTCTGTATTATTTTTACCGTCATCGTTGTTATACGTAACACCAATATGAATGCCTAGTCCATGCTTGTCATTTCCAGACAAAATATCTGATCTCATCCATCCAGCACCAATACCACAGTTCGATGAGATTCCATTATTTGACGAATATGCAACACCTGTACACCCAAGTGAAACATATTTGAGATTAGATTTCTTCATAAAGCTAACATTAACTCCAAGTCCATTATAAAG
>QIKU01000234.1 GCA_003232015.1 Gammaproteobacteria bacterium | reverse complement strand
ATTACGACTGTCTACGGGAGCAAGCAACATGGCAACGGTGTCAACGACAACATCACCCAACTACTCATCTCTCGTGCCATCCATGTTCATACCGGCAAACGTGAATAGACTAACAGGCGAAAGAACGCGAACGTCAACACAGACAGAAAATGTTCAGTATTTAACCAGTCACGTCCCAAACGCCTCTCTCGGTTGCATCTACCTGTATATATAAATAGAGTGGATATCTATCGTCCTGTTATTTCCTCTGGCAGAGGGAACCCAAAAAATCAAAAAAGGCAGTACCCGCCAAAATGTGTGGCGAGACCGGATCGGCCGGGAAACTAATCGAATGGGTCAGGGCAAGCGGGTTCAAAGGGCTGACTTCGGTATGCTTCTTAAACAAAAAGAAGCATAAAAAACAACAAGATAGAAAAACAGACGATTTACGGGTGTTAAATGTTCAAAAATATACCTTGTTCATGACTAATGAACAGTCTAATATAATGAACATGTGTGAAACCTTCACAAAACGGCGTAAATAGACATGAAAACAGCTCAGCAAACACGAGAACAAGCGTTATTCGACAAAGCGGGAAACGCGCTTTATGCCGCAACGGGCATGCGTCTGGATGTTGAACAATACGAGCCAGACATCGAAGGGGCCAGGCCCGATCGGTTAGCCCGGTTAGTGACGCCGGGGCAGGACATCCCGCTGGCCGTAGCGATTAAAGCCAGACCAACAAAAGCAACGATCGGGGGAATAGTGCAACAGCTAAAGGCGTATCCAGATAAAGGTTTGTTAGTTGCGGATTACGTCAATCCCAACATGGCCGAGCAGTTAAAAGAACGGGATGTCTGGTTTGTCGACGCGGCTGGCAATGCGTTTATCAAACAGCCCCCAGTGTATATTGATATAAAAGGTAACCGGGCCACTGGGGCCATTGCGCACAGGCAAACAAACAAGGCGTTTCAAACCACGGGACTTAAAATTATTTTTGCATTTTTATGCCGACATGAGCGGGTGAACGCACCCTATCGGGAAATTGCACAGGCTGCCGGGGTCG
Organism: Gammaproteobacteria bacterium; assembly: GCA_003232015.1. The sequence continues at coordinate 1,782 of QIKU01000234.1, read as the reverse complement.
CACTGGGCGCGGTGGGTGGCATCATCGCCGACCTGAAAGAACTAGGGTATCTCATTGACACAAAAAAACACGGGCGCTATTTAACCCGAACAAAAGAACTGCTGGACCGCTGGGTGACGGCATACCCAGAACAATTACGGCCCAAACTGGTTATCGGCAAGTACACAACCGAACAGCCCGACGGCTGGCAAAAAAAATTACAAAAACATAACGCCTACCAGGGTGGAGAAATCGCAGCCGAGCACCTGACAGATTATTTAAAGCCGGTTAGAAAAACCATTTACGTGCGCGGCACAGGCCGGGAAATTGAAATCACATTTAATTTAAAAAAACAGGCCGAAGGGGACATTGAGTTGTTAACAACCTTCTGGAACGAAACGGATGACTGGCATGATAAAAAAATAGTACACCCCATACTGGTTTATGCCGATCTATTGGCAACGGGTGACCCAAGGAATATTGAAACGGCTGAAATGATTTATGAGAAAGAAATTGCTGAATATATCAGGGAAGATTGATCCAGCCATAATTGCGATCTATAGTGAAATAGTAACTATCGCAAATGAACAGGAAATTGAAATGCTCGTGGTGGGTGCAAGTGCCAGAGATATGGTTCTTCAACATGGCTATGGTATTCAAGCAAAACTGGCAACAAAAGACATTGATTTTGCTATTCAAATCACGGCATGGGATGAATTTAATAGTTTAAAAACCGGATTAATTGCAACGGGAAATTACAGGGCGGATAAAAAAATCACACACAGACTGTATTCTCAGGAAAAGATTCCAATCGACATTATTCCGTTTGGTGCGCTGGTGGGGGATGATCACCAGTTAAGCTGGCCACCAGAACACGAAATGAGTATGAACATGCGCGGATATAATGAAGCGCATAAAAACGCAATTAAAGTAAGATTGGGCGATAAACCCGTATTAGAACTAAATGTAGTCTCACCGGCGGCCTATGTGGTGCTGAAATTGATAGCATGGAGTGATAGAGCAGATAAAACGAACAAGGATGCACTGGATGTCGCTTTGGTTATGCGGTCTTATATTGATATTAATAATATGCAAAGGCTGGTTGATGAACATTCCGATCTTATTGACGATGATTTCGAATATATAAATTCTGGTGCAAGAATGCTGGGCAGAGACATAACGCAATTATGTACGGCCGAAACGTACGAATTTATCAGAACATTACTCGAGAAAGAAACAGGAGAACAAAAAAGATATAAGCTGGTAGAGGATATGGCCAGGGGCCAATATGGATACGATTTTGATGAATGTTTAGCGTTATTGGATGCGCTTAACTTAGGGTTAACAGACAAGTACTAGCAATGGCATCCAACTGTTCAATGTCAGACGCAGAGAAGAACAAGGCCGATGAGCCTAAATTAATTATAAAACGCATCCTGTTTACCGACGGCACCATCAACGCGCTAGTCGTGCCGCTAAACAATAAAGAATACCAACTCAAACTACCGACTATCAATATGGCCAATCTCGGTGGACATGCTGGCGCCACCCCAACCGAGCTCAGCAAAGAAATCATCAGTCGCCTTATCGTCCAGGCCAAAAAAGCAATAAAGAAAAGCAGTTATGGCAAAGAACTGGAACGCCTCAAAGGCGAGGCAAACGCCAGGCTCGAAGCCGAAAAAACCAAAGCCGAAGAAAAAGTAGCCGCAGAGAAGGCCAAACTAAAACAGGAAAGCGACGTCAAACTCGAAGCCGAAAAACAAAAAGCCGAAGACAAGCTGAAGGGATTATTTAACAAATAAT
>QIKU01000195.1 GCA_003232015.1 Gammaproteobacteria bacterium | reverse complement strand
CTGTTTTGTGTTGTGTTGACCGGTTTCATTTATCCTGTCCAGGGTTTTTGGAAATGGGGCGGCGGTTTTCTTAACGAGTTGGGTTTTCTTGATTTTGCAGGTTCGGGTGTCGTTCACATGACCGGTGCTGTTGCTGCATTAGCCGGAGTCCTGTTGTTGGGCGCGCGCAGAGGAAAATACGGTAAAGATGGCCGGATTAATCCGATTCCTGGTGCCAACTTACCTTTAGCAACATTAGGTACGTTTATTCTTTGGTTGGGCTGGTTTGGTTTTAATGGCGGTTCAGAGCTGAAGTTGTCTGATGTTGGCGAAGCCAATGCCGTGGCCATGATTTTCGTGAATACCAATGCAGCCGCAGCAGGGGGTGTTATTGCGGCTTTGGTAACGGCTCGTTTAATGTTTGGCAAAGCAGATTTAACGATGGTATTAAATGGGGCATTAGCCGGTTTGGTGGCCATTACTGCCGAACCGCTCACACCCAGTCCACAACTTGCTTTATTGATTGGGGCAATTGGTGGTTTGATCGTAGTTTTCTCAATCGTAGCATTGGATAAAGTTAAAATTGATGATCCGGTTGGTGCGATTTCTGTGCATGGTACCGTCGGTATCTGGGGTTTGTTTGCAGTATTACTCTCTAACCCTGACGCAACACTGGTTGCCCAGCTCACCGGTATTGGTGTGATTTTTGCTTGGGTCTTTGTAACCAGTTTGATTGTTTGGGGCATCATTAAAGCAGTAATAGGCCTACGTGTCAGTGCGGAGGAGGAAGAAGAAGGAATGGATCTGGTTGACTGTGGTATGGAAGCTTATCCAGAGTTTACGTCTAAGTAACAGTAAACCTGAAAAATCACTTCCAAAAAAGCCGAGGTTATCTTACCTCGGCTTTTTTTTTGCCTCGGATTTTTCGTTTCTTGGTTCACACTTTTAAGTTATCGTGCCGAGTTTATTATTTCAGGTCTGTAGGATAGACGGCCTCTGGCCGATAAATAGTTGATGAGCGAATATAACAATATAATACGAAACCCAAATATTACGGTGATGCACACCAGTATGACTTTTTTTATCCTGGCCTGTTTATTATCCAGCAGTGTATTGGCTTCTGGTGTGTATCGTTGGACTGATGAGCATGGAAATGTACAGTTTGGTGATAATCCGGGGCAAACTAAATCTGCAGAGTCGGTGAAGATGCCCGTTTTCAAGGCCGCCGATCCGGCGTATTTAAATCACTTGCAGCAACAAAAAAAATATCTTAATGCGCGTCAAGAAGAAAAACAAAAAAATACTGAGAAAAAAGAAAAACAAAACAGCTTAAAGGAAGCAATGGCGCTGAAATGTAAAGCAGCGCAAGATAGATTAAAAATGTTTACTGAAAATGCGCGTATTTATGTTGAAGAAGGTGATGAGCGTCGTTACCTTAACGGCAACGAGCAAGATACAGAAAAACAGAATGCTAACGATGAAATTCTAATGTATTGTCGATAGTAACTGTTTTTGAAACTCACCATTTCTGCGTTTACCCTCAAGGGACACTTGTAAACTCACATTTTTTTCTTTGAGTTGGCAAACTTTAGACATACTCTGAATATACCCGTAGCGTTTGAGATTTAGGTCTAATTGCACGCCCTATTTGTTCCATGGTTGTGTTGAAATTCCTTTGTTCTGATTGTAACCTATTCCGGTTTGGTAAATACTCTTGAAAATCCGATGCCTGCGATTTACACCGCAATCGCAATTACATGTGTCATGTGAGCTGCTTAGTCGCTGTTTTATTACAAACTGCGCAGAGCTAAATAATGGGATTTAAAAAATGGCACCTTGCTCATGCCCGCTGAAACTTTTATGGTGATTAAATAATGTTGAAATTTTTATTTATCTTCTTACTTATCACTTTCAGCGGCTATTCTGGCGCAGAGAAAAAATTACCTAAATGGGAGGCTGGTTTGTGGGTGGGTGGGTTGAGCATTCCAGATTATCGAGGATCCAGTGAGACACGATATTATGTACTACCTGCACCTTATTTTATCTATCGAAGTGAACGTTTTCAAGTCGCGGATCAAGGAGCTAAAGGTGTTTTATACAAATCTGAAAATGTTCAAATTAATTTAGGTGGAAGAGTTAATCTCCCCGTCGACAGTGATAAAAATGCAGCTCGTGCAGGCTTGCCTGATATTGATACAGCATTATCAATAGGACCTACGCTGTATTATAAAGTCTATCAAAAAGAGAATTATGACCTAAAATTTCGGTTGCCTTTACAAGCCGTTTTCTCTACCGATTTCAAACGAATGAATCATCGTGGATTTACATTTAACCCCGCTATTTTTATGAGCAGAAAGGCACAGTGGAACAGCAGTTTTTCGTTGGCATTACTTTTTTCAACTAAACTATATAATGAATATTACTATGGTGTATCAGGAAATAATGTTGGCTTGGAGCGTGCCTATTACCAGCCAAATGGTGGTTATGGTGGAATTAGAGTGACTTTGAAGATGAAGCGAAAATTTAAAAAATACAATTTAGCTGGCTTTGTTCTTTACGATAACCTAAGTGGTGCAACTTATGAAAAAAGCCCCTTGGTCACTAAAATAGAAAATTTTACCGTCGGTATTTACCTTACTTATCAATTCGTAAAATCAAGACAGCTTGTCCGTTCATCGTTTGAGGTTACAGATGAATAAGGGATGAGGAAAAAATTAAAGTACCCATATCGCGCAGGGGTTTTGTTGGTGATTTTTATTGCAACGTCAGGCACATAGTGAGCTATGTAACCCGAGTTGCAATGAAAAATACCGACAAAAAGACTCGCTAGATTGGTATTTTAATAAATGCCTCATCCCT
>QIKU01000224.1 GCA_003232015.1 Gammaproteobacteria bacterium | reverse complement strand
GGTTTGAAACCTTAGCCCGGATACAGGTTCATCACACATCCTGATAAGCTATTAGCTAAACAGCTTACCGAGAAAGATACAAGCCCGGATGAAATGAAATGCAATTTGGGAAATAATGTTTAAATCCCCCATATTTCGCTGCGCTGCATGAATATATAAGGATGGGGAGCATATCCCCGTTGACGATATATAATTGATTTAGAGGTATTTGTTTACTTCATCCAGCGGATCAATGTCATTATTCTTGGAAGAGACAACACTGCACAAAGTGCTAGTTTTACCGTTACACTTTTGATCTTTCAAATCATCGCTTACACCTTTTATTACTGTTTCAGTCCAGGCGACGGCGATTGCCCATAAAATAATCCCCAAAGCCAGTGTCCCCCAACTAAAACCATCGAGTTCGGCGGGGCCACCAAAAAAAGCATAAATAACACTACCAACACTGGCGAGCCAAAAAACAAAGATGGGGGCAACGCAGCAACTTGCACAGCCATAGCGGCAAACTGCGATGGGTGGTGTGATAAGCGCTAAAATTTTGCGATGCATGCTCTATCCTGACAACTTTTGAAATCGAAGTTCTATTGTTATCATGGTTGCTTAATCAGGTCAATAAGCTTGTTAAATTTATGGCTAGACTTTCTTTGAAATCAAGCAGTTAATAGAGTGCTGCGTTTTTTTTCCCGTTCGAAAAGAAAGCTAACGACATCCTTGCTGCGATGCAGAGGTGGGTTACTAACAGAGTAGATATTGGTGATTTGACATGGTTCGCCGAGCATATCGGTTTTTGGTTGTTTCGTTTTTGCTTCTTCTATAGACAGGATTTGCACAGTACTGTACTCAGACTGATACAGACTGTAATTTACAGCTTCTTCGAGGCCATCGAGCACATCGCGCATTGATATTTCCAGTGCTTTCGAACCACGTTTCACGGTTAACTTGTTTTTACGCATAATCCAGCTTCAATCATCCATTTAGGTTGAGTGCTCATGTTTTACTAATTGCTTCAAGGCTATTAGCGTACGCAAGTGCGGATTCTGAAGGGCAAAGGGTAAAAAAAAGTGACTAATTTAGTGCTAAAGACCGCAGACCGTCCTATGATAACTTTCCTTGTTATTCAAAAGGTTAGAGTTATTATAAGTCTGGGGGAACGTGCTTCTTAATTTTTTGTAACATCGCTTTGAATATTCTGGGATTGCCTGCAACGACATGGCCTTTATCGAGAAAGTCAGGTTCACCGCGTATTCCACCGACCATGCCACCGGCTTCTTCGATTAATAATACACCTGCGGCGATGTCCCATATATTCAGATTTAATTCCCAGAAGCCGTCAAACCGGCCAGCGGCAAGGTAGGCTAAGTCCAGCGCAGCAGAGCCTGCACGGCGGATGCCTGCGGTACCAGGGATCAGATCTTTCATCATATTAAAATAGCTATCCATGTACTTATATTGATCTTCGGTATAGGGAATACCGGTTCCGAGCAATGCACCATCGAGACTGCGGCGATCCGTTACGCGGATACGTTTACCATTTAACTGCGCGCCACCGCCACGCGTGGCGGTGAAAAGCTCCTGGCTGAGTGGGTCATACACAACGCCCACTTCCAATCGGCCTTTAATACGTAATGCAATGGACACTGCAAAATGTGGAATACCGTAGAGAAAATTGGTTGTGCCATCGAGTGGGTCAATGACCCATTCGTATTCACTGCCTGCTTTTTTACCACTTTCTTCGGCCAGAAAGCTGTGGTCGGGGTAGGCCTTTTTAATGGTATTAATAATTTCTTCTTCGGCTTGAAGGTCAATTTCACTAACAAAATCATTTTCTTTCTTTGTCTTGATTTTTAGCCGGTCAATACGGTCAACCGAACGGGCAATAATATCACCGGCATTACGTGCGGCGCGGACGGCAGTGTTTAGCATGGGATGCTGCATAAATAGGCCTTAAAATTAGTTGTTTCAGAATGATAAGAAAGAGTATAGGTGTACCAGAGCTGAATTATACCATTGTTTGTTTAAATAACCACAGTGGGAATGAGCCATGCAAAGTGGTGGGGTTTGTTACGCCAGCAAATGAGTTCGGCGTTATACCGCCGGTTTTATTAAAGACTATTTTATGGTTTACAGCTGGGCTCAGGTATAATGCCTGCTTTTAATATATTCGTGTGTTGAAGTTATGGCAGTTAAAATTGATAATGTGCGCATTGTGCTTGTAGAAACCAGTCACCCAGGAAACATAGGGGCTACCGCACGCGCAATGAAAAATATGACCTTGTCGGATTTGGCCTTAGTATCGCCAAAACATTATACCGAATCTGATGGAGAGGGAAGAGGGCAAGGTAAAGCCTATGCGCGTGCATCGGGGGCAACCGATGTGCTCTATGGTGCAGGAATTTACAATAGTTTAGCCGAAGCTATTGCTGATTGTGATTTAGTGGTTGGGGCAAGTGCACGTTTACGGGCAGTGACCTGGCCTGAGCTAAACCCGCGTGAGATGGCTGAAAAGATCTTTTCAGTTGCTCATTCAGAGAGTGGCAACTCAGACAAGATCGAAACATTTAATAAAGCTGCCATTGTATTTGGCCGCGAAGATTCGGGCTTAAGCAATGAGGAAATGGATTTATGTCAGTTTTTAGTCCATATTCCAGCAAATTCAGAATATACTTCACTCAATATTGCCGCTGCGGTACAGGTGATTTGCTATGAATTACATATGACTGCTTTGCTCCACCAGGGCAAGATTGAAAAAACTGCCAATGAGCACCCGCTGGCAACTTCACAGGAAATTGAATACTTTTATGAACACCTGGAACAAACACTTGTCGATATACAATTTTTAAATC
>QIKU01000028.1 GCA_003232015.1 Gammaproteobacteria bacterium | reverse complement strand
GGCAAAACTATTCATGGATAATAAAGCACTGATTATCGATAACGTACCCTTATTAGACCGCGCACTGGACTCCGTCATCGGTAAATTATCACAAAAACGACTCTCAACCTCTACGTCTTAAAAAAACGTTCAGAATGATGATTAACCGAAATTTACTGCAGCTATAGGATTTATATTTACTTAATACAGCCAGATGCTACACTTATAACAATTTCATAACCTTATAATGAAATTCGAGTAGTTACGCTCTGTTTTAAGTGGGCCATCAACGGGGTATAACCTTTATCTGTTATAGTAAACAGTCGAACGAACGGGTAAGGGGAGATTGTAATGGATGCACGTGCAAATGAACGCCACATGATCCACATTGAGGAATTGAATGGAACATTTAGCCTTAATGCCGGAAACACACAGTTCCAGCACATGCAAGTAAACGATGTGTCACAAACCGGTGCAGGCTTGTTGTTATCTCAACCTCTCGCAGTTGGAACCCCTATTGCGTTAACGTTATCAACAGATGATTGGGAAATCAGTGTAAAAGGGGACATAGTCTGGTGCCGGCGTCAAAGTTTCCCGGTTGACTCATCGAACATGCAAACCAGTTATCGCTTAGGCATCGTCTTTAGTAATATCGGCGACCTCGCAAATAAACAATTTTTTCACGCATCAAAATCGACCTTAAATGCATTACACTAAATTAATTCTTACAACACAAACCTAATCCTATTTTTTTCTTACAAGATGGTCACGCAAAAGTTCTGGCGCGATATAAAATAGTACATTGTAATTGTGCTTGAGTGAAAACCAAACATTTTGTGCTATTTCGTATTCCAACTGACCTTTTTTCCAGCTTACAATGCCATTATATAAATTCACCAAGGCATCGCTAGGAACATCTTTTAAGCCTGCTGATAATTGAAGGTCGGCAATATAATATAATTCCGCAGCAATCTGATGTTGTTCAAGTATTTTATCGGTATAAATCAATGCGCTCCATTTCAATTTATACACAGGCCCACCGTCACCAACGTAATTCAACATACTCAAAATCGTATTATTATAGTCGTAATAATTTAACGGTATGTGCGAATCGTATATGGGCTTATTAAGAACAAGCCCCACAGCACCATCTGCAGAATAGTGGGTTAACATGATGACAGTTTGACTGAAATCCTCATCAACAACATCGTCTGTAGCGATAAGAATAACCCCGGGCGTTAATGGCACCGAGTCAGATTGAGTGAGGCTTGGTTTCGCATAAGCATTACTTTGTAGAAAAAAAACTATAACCAATATAAAGTTGGCGAAAACTCTTATCACGTAGCTCATACCTTAATTTTAGCATTCGCTACGGATACATTAAAGACGGTTACTCGTTTTTCTCCAGAGAAAGAATAAAGTCCACAATCTGACCAATGTGTTCGTCGGATACTCGTGGTGAATACGCCGGCATAACGGCTCCACTGGTGGTCGCAGTCCATACACCGCCCCCCCCATTTTTCACCTTGTAGAGCAACCAGTCGCGAGCGTTAGGATCGTTTTTATAATGTTCACTGACAGCACGCCACCCCGGACCCACTATGCCACGCTCAACACGATGGCAAGCCCAGCAACCGTTCGCCCGTGCTAACGTAATACTTCGATCCAAATATTGCCAATTCGTCGTCGCTTTTTCATTGTTCAGGCTTTCTTTTATTGATATAGCAATGTCATCGCTATCTGACTTACATCCTGAGAGCAATATCAATATGACAAGATAAATACCATAATAGTAATATTTCATAGACAGCCTACATTCGTTATTATTTAGTTCGTTGAAAAGCACCGCGAGTATTGTTCAATTACAAAGCCGTATGCTTCGTGCTCTCAATATTTTTATAGCGATCAACGGCAATAATAGCAATAAATTTAAAAAACCAAGATACCCCCCTCCGCCTCCGCCACTGCCTGGAAAATTAGCATTGCCGCCGCCAGGACCGGTTGCGCTTATTGTCGTTGTTACGGTCTCTGAGTTATTAGTAGTAAAGTAGTCAATCACACTTGAACTTACCGTTGCTGTTGTAGTAAGTTCGCCAGCTGCATTAGGTGCAATGGTAATTGAAATACGGACGGTTGCGAAAGGGGGGAAAACATTGCTACTGCCGCTGGTTGTAGTACCGACATTAACACAGGTGATGGTGACACCACTGGCAGAGCAGCTGCCTAAGTTATTTTCCATGATTTCAAAAAAGACACTGCCATCTATACCTGTAGACGGTAAAATTGCTTCAACGGTTACATTGTTTGCTTGATGAGGCCCGATATTAACTACCGTTAGAGTGTAAGTTAATTGGTTACCTATCACCACAGGGTCATTATCTTCCGTTATGGTTATTTTCATGTCAACCAACGTTCCGGATGACTCTCTGGCGTTCGTCTCGTAGGCGCCGGTATCACAGCCACTCGTTCGAAGAAAGTACCGCTGATCAATCTCGGGACAGCCTGTTCCATGATCAATAGCAGGACTATTTTCTTGTAATGCAATAGTTTTGGTTGGTGGGATGGTTCCTTCTGCTCCTTGATTAATCTGTAGTCCATCAAGTGACAACAGAGGGTCGGTATTCACTTGATCAGAACTGTTTGCAAATGTACACGTATCACCGGAATCAAGGTTAAAGTTTTGGGAAACAATAAAATCAGTATCTCCACCACAGTTGTTATTTGCCTGTGAAGTATTCGCCGCTGAATCAGCAACCAAGGTGTTTGATAAACCAATCTGAGGTTCCAAGTTTTGTTCACCTACTTCAGAGTTATCTTTCACATAAAGTTGATCGCCAACACTTGCAATATTACCTACCAACGTGACCGCA
>QIKU01000288.1 GCA_003232015.1 Gammaproteobacteria bacterium | reverse complement strand
CGACCCTGATAATATTAAATCTTTTAACGAAGATGGCTATACATTAAATAAAAAATCCTCAACCAGCACTAAACTGGTATTTACCCGAAAAAATACATAAATCGATTTGACGCATAATTTTAATTTGTGATCACCTGTGTTTGAATTCGTTCTTTAATCATTAGCCATAAAACACTAGCTAATATAATGATCAGTAATGGAATCACACCAAGGTTAACCATCTGCCAGCCAAAATTATGCTGTAAAGACCCTGCAGATAATGAAGCAATCGTTACCATAGTAAAAACGCTAAAATCATTCATGGCCTGAGTTTTACTCCTTTCTTCAGGCCGATAGGATTCGGTAAGCAGGGTTGTGCCACCAATAAATAAAAAATTCCAGCCAATACCCAATAAAGTTAATGCTAACCAATAGTGACTAATACTGTGCCCAAATAAATTAATGGCCACACTTGCGAAGCCCAGGAGCACACCAACAAACATGATTCTACTGACTCCAAAGCGATTTATCAGGCTCCCTGTAAAAAATGAAGGTGCAAACATACCTAATACATGCCATTGAATGACAAATGACGTGGCTGAAAAAGTATGGGCATGATGACTCATTGCTAATGGTGTTGCCGTCATAACAAAAGACATCGCGCCATACCCCATCATTGAACAAATTAGAGCAACGATAAATTTAGGTTGTTTAGCTATCTCAAATAATGGGCGGGGCTTAGCGACAGGTTTCCCTTCGGTTAATCCCTGTAGTGTGGGTAACTTTAAAAAACTTAATGATATAAAGGCTAGAATATAAAGCACAATAATTGACATAAAACTCCCTGCAAATGGCATTCCCTGAATAGAATCTCGGGTCAGCGTTGCAAGGTTTGGCCCTACGAGTGCCGCCACCACGCCACCGGCCATGACAAATGAGATGGCCCTGCTTTTGTGTTCATGATCAACTGAATCAGCTGCAGCAAAACGAAGATAATTACCAAAACCGTTAAATATTCCGATAAAAACACTGCTAGCAACGAACATCCAGAAGCTTGAATTCATTATGGCCACGGTCGCCACAATTCCGCCGACAACTCCAAATAAGGTCCCTAACATAAAACCGGCTTTACGCCCAATACGTTGCATTAACATGGCCGCGGGGATGCTAGTAAACATGATGGCAATAAATATAACCGCGACGGGAAATGTCGAAAGTGATTTATCATCCGCCAGGGTATATCCAACCAGCGCTGAAGCGGTGAGAATAAGGCTCATGCTGCTCATCATCATTGCCTGGCTGAATGCCAATAGTGGGACATTTCTATAAAACGATGAAGATTTCATGTGCACCATATATTAAACATAAATTTCAAAAAATACGAACATGTAAAATGGAGACACTTCCAGAATTAAAAATAAAACTTGACGGAAAAAAGGAAAATAAATTACCTGAAAATACGTTGCCACCAACGTTTTCGAGATTGTGTGACAAATGTCTTTTCGTCCAGTGGCTCCGGTTTAATCAACGATAGAATCCAACCGGGAACAGGAGGGTTATCACTAAAACCACAAACAACACCAAGGTTATTAGGATCATATATTTTTATGAACTCAGGATCTTTTTTATCATCAACGTAAACAACTCCACAATAATCTTGCTGATGCTCTTTCCTTAATAATGTATTTATCTCGTCAACAAACATCTTAACATCTTCAGCAGATGCCGAATATTCCGGGACTTGTTCACCGATTGCATAAAGATACCAGCCCGCGTCTGCCTTATTAGCTAATACTTGCCAGAATTCGTCGAGCTGAGGCCACTTTAATATCCCAGAAAAGCTACCGCGATAGCGACGATAAAACGCTGATTCGTCTATTTTTAAATTTGATTTCATATGCTCTCGTTTTCTTCCCGCTACCACCACAGGCTAGATCGTTGATATATAAGATTTTTTCTAATAAATACTAGTCGATAGCCATGTTTCAATCTATTTTAAATTTCCAGATTATACACAGTTCGTATTTTTTACTCGGCAGCATTACCATCTAAATCGTTACAAAACACTAAATATTAGGGTTTATCATCACCCGAACAAATCTATATAATAAGCTTTAAGAAAAGCCATCTGGTCTGCGACCGCGTGAACTGGAATTATTGAAATGAACATAACGGTTAGTCAATTACTCGTACAATATATGCAACGGCTTGGGATCGATACGATTTTCGGCATGCCCGGCGCCCATATATTACCAGTCTATGATGCCCTTTACGACTCCCCAATAAAGAGCGTGCTAGCCAAACACGAGCAAGGTGCTGCGTTTATGGCCAGCGGATATGCTCGTGTCTCAGGGAACATCGCCGCCTGTATTGCCACCGCCGGCCCAGGAGCAACCAATCTCATTACCGGAGTGGCAAACGCCTATGTCGACAAACAACCCGTTTTAGTTATAACCGGAGAAACCTCCACCACAATATTTGGCCGCGGCGGTCTACAGGAGAGCTCAGGTGAAGGCGCAAGCATTAATCAACTCAGTTTATTTAGTAGTATCACTAACTATTCTCGTTTAGTAGAACGTACTGATTACCTTGCCAATGTATTAAACCGAACTTCAAATATTTTGTTATCCGCAAATCCTGGCCCAGTGTTGTTAAGCTTTCCATTTAATGTACAAAAAGAAACCGTTGACGATGCCATATTAGACGAGATTAAAACGACCCAAAATAAAGTCTGTGGCACCGAAACCTTTTCACCTGCGTCATACGCTGGCTTTAATTCCTCGATAGATTCTCTCACAGGTTTGATCGTCGAAGCTAACAATCCTGTCATCATCGCTGGTTACGGCTGTATTCAATCCAATGGCCAGGATGCGGTT
>QIKU01000070.1 GCA_003232015.1 Gammaproteobacteria bacterium | reverse complement strand
GTTAGTAATTGGCTGAACTGTTGCCCAGCAGAATCGGGAAGATCAAAATTTAGTTTTGAGAGATATTGGTTGATAAGCTCATTATTCATAAACTAATCATACGTAAAAAGAACAATTATTTATATCGTTAACCACGGCAGACCGCCGTGGTTAAACATTTATTTATTCCCTGTCGCAATATTCGTTAACTTATCCAAAGCACCGGCCATCTTTGCCTGAATCTTTGAACGGTTTTTAATGTGATGACGTTTAACTATATAAGCAGGATCGTTATAGGTTAACCAAACCTGACCTTTTTCATCTTTCCATGCCAGTACTTTTAACGGTAAGTCGATACCCGATGTTTGGTTGGCAGTAAACATATGACTACCTAATTTTGGATTACCAAACATTAACAACTCGGTTGGACGTAATGGGATGCCAACGCCTTTTGCTTTTTCTGCATGGTTCCATCTTAATACAATACTAATGCCTTTTTTCTTTAAAACGGTTTCTAATTTATCTAATGTTTCTTTAACACTGTAGTTGCTCTTTTTTGAAATCAGACCTTCATCATGGTCTTCGTTCTCAGCCACTGCTGAGTTTGCAATTAAAAAAGGAATTGCCGCTGCTAATACTAAAAACGTTTTAATTTGACTCTTCATTTTACTCTCCCTGTTATTTTTATGCAGTGCAACATACCATATCAATATAGAAAGATAAAATCTGCCCTGATGCACAGCAAATATTAACTTGCCTTACTTCTTTGATAAGCCTGCTTTTTTAAATAAACCAGAATAATCGATATTGCGGCAGGTGTAACACCGGATATCCGCGCCGCCTGGCCAACCGTTTGTGGCTTTATCCGATTTAGTTTTTCACAAACTTCCGTCGACAAACCTTTGACCTGTGAATAATTAAGTTGTTCCGGAATGTGGGTTAATTCATGGCGTTTTTGTTTTTCAATTTCGTCTTGCTGGCGATCGATATAACCGGCGTATTTTGCCTGCACTTCTATTTGCTCAATCACACTGGCTGACAAGTTCAGCGGTTTATTTTTGCTCGCTTCTGCTAGCATCATTAAGCCCTTATAAGAAACTTCCGGGCGACGTAATAAATCCAGCAGGGTCGCTTCTTTTGTAATCTGCTGCCCCAATACTTTTTCAGCGCTGGCTTTATCAAGCTTACTGGGGTGCACCCAGGTTGACTTAAGTCGTTGCTGCTCAGCTTCAATCGCTTCACGTTTGGCTTCAAAAAATAGCCAACGCTCATCATCCACTAAACCCAGCTCGTGGCCTTTTGTTGTTAAACGCAAATCGGCATTGTCTTCGCGTAGTAACAAGCGGTATTCCGCACGCGAGGTAAACATGCGATAAGGCTCGATGGTACCCTGGGTAATTAAATCGTCGATTAACACCCCTATATAAGCTTCATCTCGTCTTGGTGTCCACGCCACCTTATCTTGAACAAGTAAGCTGGCATTCATTCCGGCAATTAAACCCTGGGCGGCGGCTTCCTCATAACCGGTAGTGCCGTTTATTTGCCCGGCAAAAAACAGGCCGTGCATATGTTTGGTTTCAAGTGAGGCTTTTAAATCTCGCGGGTCAAAATAGTCATACTCAATCGCATAACCCGGCCGGGTAATATGGGCATTTTCAAATCCTTTTATTGAACGCACAAAATCAAATTGCACATCAAAGGGCAGGCTGGTTGAAATACCATTGGGATAAATTTCATTGACGGTTAAACCTTCCGGCTCGACAAAAATCTGATGTGCATCGCGGTCGGCAAAGCGCATTACTTTGTCTTCTATAGACGGGCAATAACGCGGGCCAACGCCTTCAATCACACCACTGTACATCGGTGACCTGTCCAGACCACCACGGATAACATCATGCGTTTTACTATTGGTATACGTAATATAACAAGGCACTTGTTGTGGATGATCCTTTACGCTGCCCATATAGGAAAACACCGGCAAAGGATCATCCCCCGGTTGTTCTTCCATAACGGAGTAGTCCAGAGTTTTGCCGTCAATGCGTGGTGGGGTGCCGGTTTTTAATCGGTCCACTTTAAACGGCAGCGCACGCAAACGTTGTGATAACGCATTGGAGGGCGGATCGCCTGCGCGACCACCCTGATAATTTTCCATTCCGATATGAATTAATCCACCTAAAAAAGTACCCACAGTCAAAACCACAGAGTTAGCTTTAAACTTTAATCCCATTTGGGTGACCACGCCGACAACCCTGTCATTCTCAACGATCAAGTCATCCACCGCTTGCTGGAACAAGCTTAAATTCGGGGTATTTTCTAATACATTGCGCACCGCATTCTTATATAAAACTCGATCGGCCTGTGCACGAGTCGCACGCACCGCCGGGCCTTTGCTGGCATTAAGAATGCGAAACTGGATACCGGCAACATCGGCCGCTTTTGCCATTAAGCCACCAAGTGCATCCACTTCTTTCACCAGATGGCCTTTACCAATACCACCAATCGCCGGATTACAGCTCATTTGGCCAAGGGTTTCGATATTATGTGATAGCAACAAAGTTTTGCTGCCCATACGCGCAGCCGCCAACGCGGCTTCGGTACCGGCATGGCCACCGCCGACTACAATAACGTCGAAACTATCCTGGTAAAACATAGGCTTGATAAAACATAAT
The DNA here is from genome assembly GCA_003232015.1 of Gammaproteobacteria bacterium. Next base: position 214 of record QIKU01000070.1, on the reverse strand, counting down.
GGGGTTAACTTGCTTGGTAAATTCAAATGAAGGTTAATAGCTATTTTACCTGCTACAGAAAAAATCACCAGCTCACATCTTAACTATAAGCGAAGAAAGTTACATTATTTGTACCCAGCCCACTCAGAAGTGGACCCCGAAAATGAGACAGTAGCATAAGTGATAATCCTGATGTATTTTAACGTACGACAGGAGAAAGACAATGAGACGAAAA
>QIKU01000085.1 GCA_003232015.1 Gammaproteobacteria bacterium | reverse complement strand
GGGGCATCCGATAGCAGGTACCGAAAAATCAGGTGCTGCCGCTGCCTTTGCCGAATTATTTCAGCAGCGGCGTGTTATTTTAACGCCAACAGAAATAACCGATGTTAAAGCGACTGAACGTGTGGCCGCACTCTGGCAAGCCTGTGGGGCCGAAGTGGTTGAAATGCCGGTTGTTCACCATGATGAAGTGTTGGCCGCAACCAGCCATTTGCCGCATATGCTAGCGTTTTCGCTGGTGGATACCTTGTCGAAAATGAATGACAAGCAGGAAATCTTTAAATATGCCGCAGGTGGTTTTCGAGATTTTACTCGCATCGCTTCCAGTTCACCAGAAATGTGGCAGGACATTTGTATCGCCAATGCTGATTCACTGGTTGACGTTATTGAGAAATTTCAAACAGATTTATCAGTGTTAACCAAAGCGATTCAATCGGGTGATAAAGATGCAATATCAAAAATATTTACACGGGCTAAAAAAGCACGGGATCAATTTAGTAATGAGCTGTAAACCGGAAAGGTAGTAAATCAAGCATGACAGCAGAAAACCAGAGCAATAAAAACAAGCTTCAATTTACCGTTCAGGCGGGTGGTTGCTTAACGGGCTCCATTCGTGTGCCGGGTGATAAATCAATCTCACATCGCAGTATTATGTTTGGTGCTCTGGCAGAAGGCACAACAAAAATCAGCGGTTTTTTAAACGGTGAAGATAACCTGGCCACCTTGAATGCCTTTCGAAGTATGGGTGTTGAAATTACCGAGCCAAATAATGGCCAACTCGAAATACAAGGGGTGGGAATGCACGGTTTGCAAGCACCTTCAGCGGATATCGACCTGGGTAACTCTGGTACATCCATTCGGTTATTATCCGGTTTATTATCGGGTGCGATTGCAGACAAAGATTTTGATGTGGTTTTAACTGGCGACAGCTCTTTATCAACCCGCCCCATGAAACGAGTAACCGATCCGTTGAAATTAATGGGGGCAAAGGTTGAAGCCAATAATGCCGGTTCGCCACCACTTAAAATTCATTCCGGGAAAACTTTAAAAGGCATTGAGTATGTTATGCCCATGGCCAGTGCGCAGGTCAAGTCCTGCTTGTTGCTAGCCGGGCTTTATGCCGAAGGTAAAACCTGTGTAACCGAACCGGCTCCCACGCGAGACCATACCGAAAGAATGTTACGTGGTTTTGGCTATGCGGTTGAATCCAGTAATGGAAAAATGTGTCTGCAAGGTGGCGGTAAATTGATCGCAACCGATATTGATATTCCTGCAGACATTTCGTCGGCCACCTTTTTTATGGTGGGTGCAACAATAGCCAAAGGTTCCGATATTACTTTAGAGCATGTCGGTATTAATCCAACACGCATTGGGGTGATTAATATTTTACGTTTAATGGGTGCTTCCATTGAAATTCTGAATCAGCGCGATATGGGCGGCGAACCGGTTGCCGATATTCGAGTGAAAAGTGCTAAATTAAAAGGCATTCAAATTCCCGAAGATCAGGTGCCGCTGGCCATTGACGAGTTCCCGGCTATTTTTATTGCCGCCAGTTGTGCCGAAGGTGAAACGGTTCTTACCGGTGCAGAAGAACTCCGTGTAAAAGAAAGTGACCGCATTCAGGTGATGGCAGATGGCTTGGTCGCTTTAGGTGTTGATGCGGTTGCCACGCCAGACGGGATCCGTATCCAGGGTGGTGCAAACACGATTGGCAGTGGCCATGTTGAAAGCCACGGCGACCACCGTATCGCCATGAGTTTTGCAATGGCGGCACTCGTTGCTCAGGGTACCATCACCATTGGTGACTGTGCCAATGTCAGCACTTCTTTCCCTTCATTTTTAACTTTGGCGAACCAGGCCGGTTTATCAATAAGCCAGTAATTAATTTTCAGTGAGTCAACAGTGGTAGAAAATACAACCTCAGTTACGGTGCCTGTTATAACAATCGATGGCCCCAGCGGCTCAGGCAAGGGCACGATTTGCTCGTTACTGGCGGCCGAATTGAAATGGCACTTGCTCGATAGCGGGGCGCTTTACCGTTTGGTCGCCTTCGGTGCCTTAAAACACAGTATCGACTTTGCCGATACCGACAAGATAGCCGATTATGCCAGGCAACTGGATATTCGCTTTGATGTCTCTAAACCTAACCCAGAAACTGGCGCCACCGAAGTGGCTGTAGTGCTTGAAGGCGAAGCGGTAGGCGATGGGATCCGTACCGAAGAATGTGGCAATAACGCCTCTAAAGTGGCGGCCATACCGGCAGTTCGAGCAGCTTTGCTAGAACGCCAGCACAAGTTTTTAGTACCCCCCGGCTTAATTGCAGATGGCCGCGACATGGGAACCGTCGTTTTCCCCGATGCAAAGCTAAAGATTTATTTAACCGCCAGCGCCGAAGAACGTGCAAATAGGCGCTTTAAGCAGTTGAAAGAAAAGGGAATTAATGCTACAGTAGGGAGTCTTATTCGGGAAATAAATGAACGTGACGAACGTGATATGAATCGCGCGGTTGCACCATTAAAACCCGCAGAAGATGCGCATGTTGTTGACACCTCATCGATGCCAATCAATGAAGTGATACAGCATATTTTACAATTATACCGGCAAGTTTTTAACTAAACTTAGATAAAGGCCTGCTGATATAAAATAAGTGAATTCGAAGCACCATGTTTCGGGTTTTATTTTAACTCCCCACATTTCAGTATGTGGCTAAACAAGTACTCGTATTACGAGTAAGGCGTAAGAACATGAGCGAAAGTTTCGCAGAACTCTTTGAAGAAAGTATTTCCAATAACCAGATGAAAACAGGCTCCATTTTAACGGGCGTTGTTATGGATATTGAAGACGATTTTGTCATTATTAATGCTGGCTTAAAATCTGAAGGTGTTAT
>QIKU01000153.1 GCA_003232015.1 Gammaproteobacteria bacterium | reverse complement strand
GTCGCATTGCGTAGTACGGCAAAACGATTGCGTAGCCAGTTTGAAGCATTGGTACCTTCACGGATGTGGTTCCGAGGGCAAAAGGAAGGCAGTGAAATAGATCTTGATGCTTACCTTGATTTTATTAGCGAGCAAAAACAATCGCAGGCATTTTCTGAACAGGGTATGTACCGTGAGTTTCGTGGTGGTATTCGTGACATGGCGTGTTTATTGCTGGCTGATTTGTCTTTATCAACCGATTCCTATGTGAGTAATCATGCCCGTGTTATTGATGTGATACGTGACAGTTTATTATTATTTGCTGAAGCACTTTCTGCAACAGGTGACCAGTTCGCAATGTATGGTTTTTCTTCCCGTTATCGTCAGCATATTCGTTTCCATACTTTAAAGACATTTAGTGAAACGCATAATAATATTTCGCGTGGCCGTATTAATGCAATCAAACCCGGTTACTACACTCGAATGGGTGCAGCTATTCGACAGGCCAGTGAGATACTCAGCAAGCAACCTGCAAGCCAGCAGTTACTGTTATTATTAACAGACGGCAAGCCAAATGATCTCGATTTATATGACGGCAGATACGGTATTGAAGACACCCGTATGGCTTTAATTGAAGCACGCCGAAAAGGCTTGCAGCCATTTTGTGTCACCGTTGATGAAAAAGGCGGAGATTACTTACCTTATATGTTTGGTGCTGAAAATTTTGTCGTCATTCGTAAACCCTCTGAACTTCCTCGTGAACTTCCTCTCCTGTATGCGCGGCTAACAAATTAGTCGAAGCCCGGACTCTGGTGTGAGACTTGATCAATGTCAAGGTTTATTACCAGGCAGCATGTTTAAAATCAATTAAATTATTATAGGGCTTGCAAACATTGAAAGGCCATTTGGCTGTGCGTTGTCTTTGTAGTCTATGTTTTTAATTATGCTTAAGTTTAAAGGTGTGATGATTAAAACCCTATTTACTTTTAAAGGTTTTTTATAAATAACTAATGTCAGTTATAAAAAAATTGTGTAAACAAAAAATAGGAGTTCTAATTATGGGTATGAAATCTTCGATTAAATACACGGCAGTGGCTTTAGCCGTTATCACCGGCATGGCAGCCTTCACAGGTGTTGCGTTTGCCAAAAAGAAATTTAAACCACTTAATGCTGCTCAGTTTGAACAGGCAAAATCCCTGTACTTCCAGCAATGTGCTGGTTGTCATGGTGTTTTACGTGTGGGTGCTACCGGGGGTAACCTGGAGCCGCATCCTAACAAAGCCAAAAAGAGTAAAGGTACACTGAAAAAAGGCACAAAACGTCTGGAGAAAATTATCACGATTGGTACCGAAGGCGGTATGAACAACTTCGATAACATTCTCAGCAAGAAAGAAATTAACATGCTGGCGCGTTACATCCAGATGGAACCGCCTATTCCTCCAGAAATGTCACTGGCTTTAATGAAAGAACGTCATAAGGTTTTTGTACAACCGAAAGACTACCCAAGCAAGCCATTACATAACCGTAACTGGCAAAACTTCTTCATTGCTATCGAACGTGATGCCGGCAATGTCGTAATCATGGATGGCGACAAAAAAGAAGTCTTTGCTCGTGTTAAAACAGGTTATGCGGTACACGTACTGAAAACCGTTGAACACAATAAAACATTGGATGCTAAAGATCGTGGTCGTTTCTGGTACACCATGGGTCGTGATGGTTTAATGACTAAACTCGATTTATGGCAAACACCGGATAAAATGAAGGTAGCATCAACGCAGGTCGCTTATGATGCGCGTGATGTTGCTGTATCCGGTGATGGCAAGTACGTGATTGGCGGTGGTTACTGGCCGCCTCATTTCGTTATCCTGGATGCCAAAACCATGGAACCACTAAAAGTTGTTTCTTCACGTGGTGTAAACATTGATGGCGAATACGTCAACGAGTCACGTGTTGCGGCAATCTATGACACACCTCTGGATAGTAGCTGGTTAGTCTCCATGAAGGAGCTAGGACAGATGTGGCAGGTACATTATGATGATATTGACAACCTCAAAATCACCAAGATAGACACTGCAAAGTATTTGCATGACGGTTTCTTCAATCCTACTGGTCGTTATTTCCAGATTGCGGCTAATGCCTCTGACACCATGGTAGTGGTTGATACCAAAACACAGAAGCTGGAAGCATTGATCAAAACCGACAAAAAACCTCACCCGGGTCCAGGTGCTAACTGGATTGATCCTAAGTGTGGCCCTGTTGGCGGAACCGTTCATCTTGGTGTAGGCAAACTCACCGTTTGGGGCAATGATGTAAAAGGCAATAAAGACAAAGCCTGGAAGATCTGTTACACGGTTGATACCGACGGCCCAGGCGTATTCCTGCGCACCCATCCTAAGAGTGACTATGTATGGATGGATCAAACTTTGCACCCAGAGCCAGAAGTACAGCAATCTATCAAAATTCTCGACAAAAAGACTCGTAAGGTTATTAAAACCATTCGTGTAACCGAGAAGAAAGGTTATGTTGCTGTTCACTTCGAGTTCAACCAAGCGGGTGATGAAGTATGGGTATCTATATGGAATCGTTCAGACAGCCTGAAGCCTAACGGTGAAATGGTTATCTATGATGCCAAAACACTGAAAGAAAAAGCACGTGTTAAAGGACTTTACGCTCCAACAGGTAAGTTCAATGTATACAACCGTGTTAACCACGTAACTTAAGGACATATAAAGTTATGGTGTAGATGGAACAGGGTGGACTGACAGCTGGTATGTCCGCTCTTTTTTCAACGCTCTACACATATTACACAAGTGACTTTATAAAAAGGTTCTTTGCGTAATATCAACCGTGTATAGCGGGATGTGGAACATGTCTATTTTATCAAAAAAGTTTGGTTTAATGTCTCGTAAGGTCAT
>QIKU01000019.1 GCA_003232015.1 Gammaproteobacteria bacterium | reverse complement strand
ATCCTTTACGAGGTCATCACCACCGGCGATACCATCAAGGAAGATCCCACCACCGTACATCAGGTCGTAACCGACAATCATGTACATGGTGCAAGCAATCGCATAAAGCACGACGTTCTTGGTTAAAATTTCAGTGGTATTTTTAGCGCGCACTAAACCTGCTTCGAGCATGGCAAAACCGGCTGCCATCCACATTACCAGAGCACCCATTACTAAAAAGTAAAACGTGTCCATGGCATATTGTAATTCAAAAATTTGATTTTCCATTTATATAATCCCCACCCTTATAATGCTTCTTCGCCAGATTCACCCGTACGAATACGAATGACCTGCTCGACAGTTGAGACAAAGATTTTGCCATCGCCAATTTTTCCAGAGTTGGCTGCTTTTTGAATCGACTCCAGAACTTGATCGAGCATATCGTCTTTAATAACCGCTTCGATTTTTACTTTTGGTAAAAAATCCACCACGTATTCTGCGCCACGGTATAACTCCGTATGCCCTTTTTGACGGCCAAACCCTTTGACTTCTGTTACCGTGATACCTTGCACTCCAATTTCGGATAAAGCTTCACGTACATCGTCGAGTTTGAACGGTTTTATTATTGCTGAAACCAGTTTCATCGCTATGTAACTCCCCTAGGTTGATATAAATAAATATTGTTCAAAAGCAATATTGACTGTTATATATTGCATGGGGTGTGCCAGATTAGGAATAGTCTTATAAAACAATAGGTAAGCATAAATAGCAGCCTGCGCGCACCATTTTAGCGCACAAATAAAGTGCGTAATATCCTACGCTGCATACTCATAATGCACAAATATGGTGCAAATTAGAACGCCAACAAATACTTGAAATATAAAAAAACCTGTGACGCATGCTGCGCACAGGTTTTTCACTGGCTCCCCAGCAGGTATGACTTATAAGTCGAAGGTCTTTTTAACCGTCACGAATAGCTCGGTATCTTTACTCGTTGTTGCGTTATACGAATTAACACTCGTACCATCTTCATATGAAACCGACAGGCTAACATCAAAATCCAGAATGTTCTTAGATGCTTCAACTTTAAAATCATTAGAGCTTCTGCCATTATCCGGCGAGAGTCGGCCATAGTGAAAGCTAAGTAACACATCATCAACAAGTTCAATATCCAGGCCAACATCGACATAATTATAGTCACTTGCGCCAGCCGTATCATCCGAACCATTATAATAGGTCAGACTTGCCGGACCCCAGTCAAAGCCAACATAAAATTCCTGCCGCCCGGCAGAAAAATTGCTGTCCGTATATTCATAGATTATATAGCCAACATCTACGCCAAAATCATCCCAGTTATGAGCCCAGCCACCATAAGCATCAATCTCAAAACCACTACCCGTATTTGCACCCGCACCACTAACCGATGATGCCCATGCACCCGCATAAAACTCAGTTTCGTGAGTAAAATCAATACCGCCTTGTGCTGCTATGCCATTATCACTTTGTGTTTGGCCACGAAAAACATAGTTACTGGTAATACCGGCATTCGCCGTAAAGGATGGCTCAGCAGCAGCCATCGGTAATACGCTAAAATAAGTGGCAGCACTGGCCACTGCAATCGCAGATAAGGGGGAAATAAAGGGTTTGCGCATGGCTATTCTCCAGTGGGGTTTTATTATCAATTCGTAGTCCGCCATACTAACAAAAGAAAAGCCCGGCAGAGAATACTTTTTTAGAAAAGTTTCCCTAAAACAGGCTTTTAAATAGCGTATAGAACAGACAACTTACCGGTACCACTTAAATGAACCCCGGGCCAAACTTAAAATGTTTTATTCCAGCTTATATTTACCCGTATATTGTCACTTTGACCTTGTGCCAGGTTTTCTGAAGTATCGCTCAGGCTAAAACTTAACTCACTTTTGCTAATGGTAACGCTGTAATCGTTATAGTCTGTTCTGCCGGCCTGATCAAAGCTGTAAATACCAACGTGGGCGGTTAGCACATATTTATCAGGTAATTCAAAGTCTGCCGCACCTTCAAGGTAAATATTGGTTTCGTTAATGTCCACCGATACTTTGGCACTGTAGTTTTTATACACAGCACCGGCATAGACTTCAGTGAAATCATCCGTGCCGCTATCACCTAAGTACTGATACGTGACAATCCCAGCATCAAAATCAAAGGCACCAAATTTATTGGTGTAACCGCCATATATATCCAGCTCGGTGTCACCCGCTATATTCGATGTCCATGCGCCCGCATAGAAACGTTTACTGATAGTATAATCAGCACCGCCCTGAATCGCGGCAGCGTCATTCGTTTGAGTAACCCCACGCCAGATGTAATTCGATGTTGCGGTCAAATTGGTTGAAAGCTGGGCTGCCCAGGTTGCTGTGGCGCCTAACGACAAGGCTGCCAACAGCCCGATTTTAATAGCTAAAGTCCTTAATTTCATGATTTTCCCCTTTTACACACCGTATTTTATGTTTAAACTCTAATTTCTAATGATTTTAACAAATTTGCCGCGCTTGTCGTGTGACCTGGCACTGATTACGCACACAAAGAGTGCGTAACACTTTATAAGGAGCCACCCATGTCTTTTGCTTTTAATCCCTTTTCCAAGGCTGTGCTAGACAGCTTGCAGGAAAAAATGCCCGATGGAATAACTTCGGGCCTGCAAGGTTTACAGTCTGATTTTGAACATAATTTTCGTGCTGCCATTGAGGCGAATCTAAAAAAACTGAACCTGGTAACTCGAGAAGAATTTGATATTCAGCAACAGGTGTTGCTGCGCACGCGAGAAAAACTGGAGGCGCTGGAAACGAAGCTAGCTGAAATGGAAAAGACCGAAACCTGAAATTTGCTTCAAGGCGCGCAGCAGAAAAACAAACTCCGCTCGACAGCTAGCCGTTCAGTGTTGA
>QIKU01000094.1 GCA_003232015.1 Gammaproteobacteria bacterium | reverse complement strand
TCTGCCTGTTCTTTATGTTGGGTTAATACATTTTTTCGGGCATCGGCGGCATGAATATCCGTAAGCACAGGATTGCTTCCATCTTCAGAAATTCGAAAATAGAAATCGTCGCTTATTAAACCCAGCGTGGAGTTTGTTTTATGGGTAATAGTAAAGGCATAACGTGGATCACTATATCGGGGATTCATTAAATCGCGTCCAAGCGTTGTATTGGTGTATTCAACCCCGGCCAGTCCGGCAATAGTAGGGAGTAAATCAAGCTCACTGGCAATCTTGTCGACTCTTTTGGGTGTTATAAGCCCGGGGGCATAGAATATCAGTGGGGTATGCAAACCCGAGATATCCGTAAGGTTCAGGTAGTCGGGGCTGTGTTCACCTGGGTAGCCGGTTATGCCGTGATCACCATAAAAAACAAAAATGGTATTAGCAAAGTAGGCCTCTTTTTTAGCCTGTTCGAGAAAATAGCCCAGGCTGTGATCCATAAAACGAAAAGCATTAAATTCATCGACTCCGATGAAGCCATTTTTCTTTAGTGCCTTCTTGTTTACCTCACGTAATTTAAAGCCATAACTTTCTTCCGGGATGTGATAAGGGCGATGATTCCCGGCAGTCTGGATGATGGCAAAAAATGGTTTTTTCTGTTTGCGTAACACCCAGTTGGATTCAATGAACAGACTGGTGTCATCAATTCCCCAGACATCCATGCGCGGCAAGGTATAACTTCCTTCTTCATATAAATTCAGGCCCTGAATATTATGCTGAAGTATTCCGCGCACGTTGCCCCAATTGGCGCTGCCACCGATAAAATAAAATTTTTCGTAATCTTTAAAACTATTTATAATAGTTTGTTGTTCGACGACCAGTGGATTACGTGATGAGGTTTTATTGACTTCGATATCGGGCAGGCCGCTTACTGCAGCAAAAACTGAGCGAGCCGTCCCCATGTGCGGTGTGAAATAATTATGGAAGGAAAGACTGTTTTTCTCAATCTCATCAAAATAAGGCGTTGGGTTTAGTTTATTTCCAAACGCGCCCGTTTTGTAGGCCGCAAACGATTCGAGAAAAACCATGACGATGTTTGGCGGATTTTCAAATTTAGAGCGAGCCGGATAATGTCGAGTGTAATTTAAATTGAGCTTGTCTGGATGGGTTACGCCCAGGTATTGGCTGATCAGGGGATAATATTCACGAGTCTTGTCAATATCATAGTCTATCTGTTTGTTTTTAAGGGTGCTAAAAAAATATAACACCGGGTTGGAAGCTACCGCAGAGGCATAGGAATGGGGACTAAAAAAGGCGTCACTCCAGCGCAGCGGGTAATAGGAAAACTTACCAAAGATCGCAGCAATGAGAATTAAAAAGCTAAGCGGAGCAATCCATAATTGATGCCGTTTTTTTATTTTTGTTGCCGGTTGGGCGCTGAAGTAGAGGATAAGTCGATTGATGACATAGGCATCCAGGGCAATCAAAATAACTATCGCAAACACCCAGAGCACAACAGGATAAGATTGCCAAACCATCTCGGTTGAAGTAGAGAGGTTAGATAAAAACCGCAGCACAGTAGCATCGATGCGTTTATTTAAATAAGCATAATGACCAAGGTCGAGCAGATAAAGCATTAATACACTGCTGGCCGCCAAAACCAGATAGGCCAACCAGATGCGGCGCATAATTTTATTGCGAAAAGGACTTAACCATTTTATCCAGCCTAAAAAAAAGAGTGGCAATAAAACATATAATGTGAGTCTAAGGTCAAACTTGGTGCCCAGGTAAAAGGCATACCATAGGTCATTGCTGGGTACGGGGTCAGCCGGGTTATTAAACAACGCCCAGAATATCAGCCGCATTGAAAAAAGAATGATCAGGGTGAGTAATGTAACCGCGAACAGAAGTTTGAATAATCGAGGGATTAGGTTTGTGATAGCTTCAATTTTCACTGAGTTAGTAATCGACCAAATTGTAAATAAATATTTTCTGCAAGAGCTAAATGATGGTTAAATCCAGTCTGCTTGTCATTCTCAGGCGCAAATCATATCTTGAACCCGCACATACTATATAATAGGGTAAGATTATACATGCTCCGTATTATTGAGGGTACGATCATCGTAAATTTAATGCCAAAAATTCGTAAATCGCTTAGCACTTTTTTTCTCCTGTTGGGTGTTTTAGCGATTATCTGGTTTTCTTATGTGTATGTTGTCAGCCGGGTTGATGGATTTCATCCGGTTTATTTGCAAATGGCTGGGGCTGAGCAGATGACTTTACGCTGGGGGTCGGAAGAGGCATCTAAAGATACGGTCTTTTATGGTACGTCGCCCACCGAATTAAGCCATGAGGTGGAAGAAGAGAGTGCGGTGACCAATCATCGTGTGACTTTATCCAATTTGTTGCCGCAAACACGATATTATTATCGGATAAAACACCGGGGACAATGGCGTAATGATACGGTTGAATGGTTTGTGACCACGCCGCAGCCAGGGCAGTCGAGTCAAACGCGTATCTGGTTGCTTGGCGATCCGGGTAAGCGCTCAAAACAAATACCCGTGCGTGAGGCGGCTTTAAGCTGGTTACTGGCGCATCCGCGTGCGGGTAAAACGGCCATGGACCTGATTATAACGACGGGCGATCAGGCCTACCCAAATGCGACTTATAAGGAATACGTTGAGGATTTTTTGATACCGTATCAGGGCATCTTTAAAAATACTCCGGTATGGGTTGTTTTCGGTAATCACGATGCACGGCGCTGGGCGTTTTATCAATTATTTGATCGCCCAGAACAGGCTGAGTTTGGTGGTCTGGCCTCCAATACGCCCAGTTATTTTTCGTTTAATTATGCGCAGACCCATATTGTGATACTGGATTCACACGATGCAGATCTATCGCCGGGCAGTGACATGTTAAACTGGGTG
>QIKU01000014.1 GCA_003232015.1 Gammaproteobacteria bacterium | reverse complement strand
CCTTCGGGACTGCCGAAAGCAGCATAACAATGAACAGGAATTATCACTTATAAAAGGCAAATAACTGTCTCAGGGATGGGGTCCACTTCAAAGCCATTTAGTTGATAAAGCAGGAAAATGCTAGATTTACCACTATAACTAGGTTGTTTTTTTGAATTATTGTGTATTCAAGCCAATTCAGGCTTGAGAAATAAGAAAATAAGCTTTAAAATCCGCGCCATACGTAACAGTAAGGTTCTTTTATCAGCCGATGGTTGTTGACGAAGGAATTACAGAATTAAACTGTGGCCGTGCGTACACGATTTAGCACTAAAAATTGTGTCTCACGGCCGTAGTCATTTGGAGGAATAAGGTATCGCAATAAAGACAACACGCATCAATGAAGATATTCGAGTACCAGAGGTACGGGTTATTGATGATGAAGGAGAACAGCTCGGCGTTTTAAGTACTGCCGAAGCACTTGAAATGGCTGAAACAAAAGAGCTGGATTTAGTGGAAGTTTCTCCCGATGCCAAACCACCAGTTTGCCGTATTATGGATCATGGTAAGTTCTTATTCGAAGAGAATAAGCGTAAACATGCGGCAAAGAAGAAGCAAAAACAGGTTCAGGTGAAGGAAGTTAAATTCCGTCCCGGAACCGAAGAAGGGGATTATCAGGTAAAACTACGCAACCTGATACGTTTCCTTGGTAATGGAGACAGAGCCAAAGTGACTTTACGTTTTCGTGGTCGCGAAATGGCTCACCAGGATCTGGGCATGAAGTTATTAAAACGTGTTCAGGCAGACCTGGAAGAATTTGGCACCGTCGAACAATTTCCAAGAATGGAAGGTCGGCAAATGGTGATGGTTCTTTCTCCGAAGAAGAAGTAGCCGGGAAAATAATTTTTCGAGCTATATATTTTAACTTTCAAATATAGAATGCGGAGTATCTAACGATGCCAAAGATTAAAAGTAATAGTGGCGCGGCAAAACGTTTTAAGCGAACAGCTTCAGGCGGATTCAAGCGTGCACAGTCTCACAAAAGACATATCCTTACCAAGAAAAGTACTAAGCGTAAGCGTCAGCTACGTAGTATCCTGCAGGTTAATGCAGCCGATGCAGCCTCAGTACGTCAAATGTTACCTTATAGTTAAGCGGAGTAAGCGAATATGCCTAGAGTAAAACGTGGTGTGACCGCGCATGCGCGTCATAAAAAAATTCTTGAACAAGCGAAAGGCTATAAAGGCCGTCGTAAAAATGTATTTCGTGTAGCGACGCAGGCGGTAACTAAAGCCGGCCAATACGCATATCGAGATCGTCGTCAACGCAAACGTCAGTTCCGTGCTTTATGGATTGCGCGTATCAATGCAGCGGCACGCTTGAATGGTTTATCTTATAGCCGTTTCATTAATGGTTTAAAGAAAGGTGCGATTGAAATTGATCGTAAAGTTCTTGCAGACATCGCAGTCTTTGATGCGGCCGCTTTTGCAGCCATTGCAGAACAAGCTAAAGCCAATCTGTAACTACTGCTGCTATCTTAATCAATTAGATTAAGATTGTGTAAGCAGACCCTAAAAGGGAGGCTTTGCTAAAAGCCTCCCTTTTTGTTTTTTAAAATAAATAAAAGAAGCCCAAACCGTGCAAGCAGAACTCGATAAACTGATCAGCAATGCAACAGACGCAATCACATCCGTTACGGATGTAAAAGCGCTCGATGATATTCGGGTACAGTATTTAGGTAAAAAAGGTGAAATCACCTCACGTATGAAACAACTTGGCTCGTTGTCTGCTGAAGAGCGTCCAAAAGCCGGACAGGTGATTAATCAGGCCAAACAACAGGTACAGCAAGCGCTGGAAGCTAAAAAAACCGAACTGGACACTATTCTGTTAAATGAAAAGCTTTCGTCCGAGAAAGTAGACGTGACTTTGCCAGGGCGTTCTGTGCCAGCTGGTGGCTTGCACCCGGTAACGCGCACTATGCAGCGCATTGAAAAATTATTTGCGCAAATGGGTTTTAGTTCCGCGGTTGGCCCTGAAATTGAAGACGATTACCATAATTTTGAAGCCCTTAATATTCCTGAGTCGCACCCGGCCAGAGCCATGCACGACACGTTTTATTTTAACGATAAAACCGTGCTGCGAACCCATACCTCGCCGGTTCAAATTCGCACAATGGAACAAACCGCGCCGCCTATTCGAGTGATTGCACCGGGGCGGGTATATCGTTGTGACTCGGATATTACTCACACACCGATGTTCCATCAGGTGGAAGGGCTTGTAGTTGATGAAAAAGTGACCTTTTCAGACTTAAAAGCATTATTGATCGACTTTTTACAATTGTTTTTTGAACGTGAAGATTTGGATGTGCGCTTTCGACCTTCCTATTTCCCGTTTACCGAACCTTCAGCCGAAGCCGATATTCAATGCGTAATGTGTAGTGGCGAAGGTTGCCGGGTGTGTAGCCATACCGGTTGGTTAGAAGTATTAGGTTGCGGCATGGTGCACCCCAATGTGTTCAAAGCGGTTAAATACGATACAGAAAAATACACCGGTTTGGCTTTTGGTATGGGCGTAGAACGCCTGGCCATGTTGCGTTACGGCGTGAATGATTTACGGTTGTTTTATGAAAACGATGTGCGTTTTTTAAAACAGTTTAAGTAAATTAAGGAGCCGTCATTGTTAGCCTTTAGTTGCGAATAAAATACGGCAAGCTGCGCAGATATAAAAAGCGAAATGTGTAGCCTGGATGTAGCGCAGCGTAATCCGGGGAGACTAGTGCCACACATTTCCCGGATTCCATTGTATTCCATCCGGGTTACAATATTTAAGGTGTTAATACCCCATCAGCTTGCTGCGGGGTAGTTTATTTAAGCCGTCATACCCGCGGACGAGCCCAAGGATGGGCGAAGGTAGAACAATGCATTAGGGCAGGACGCCCGTAAGTAGAATAACGCAGGAGCAGTTATCGAGGAGCAA
>QIKU01000013.1 GCA_003232015.1 Gammaproteobacteria bacterium | reverse complement strand
AAGGTCAGGACACAAAAGAAATTGGCATGAAGAATTTCTCACCCACCTACTCTGCATTAGGCGATTACGATGTCAACAAGATTTACGTTGAAAAAGAATCGCTTGAAGCACGCGGGTTAACAATTGACGACCTTCAACATCTCGTATGGGAAGATGAAGATGAAGATTGGGCAGAGAAAGATTCTATTAAAATTGTTACTGCTTCTGAAATGGCAGCAATAATGGATCAATCAGAAGTTGTATTAAGCTTCTAGTTGAAGATTTGGGAGAAATAAAAATGTCAATGTTACATATTGTAAATAAATCGGCGCTTGACCGTAATTCATTAGAAACCTGTGTGAATCACACCGTAAAAGGTGCCACCATTTTAATGATTGAAGACGGTGTTTACAGTGCAATGAAAAACACAGCTTCTTCAGGCATGGTTGAAGGTGCGATGAAAGATGTTTCTGTTGCCGTACTTGGGCCAGACTTAAAAGCTCGAGGCATCAGTGAAGATAAATTAATCGATGGCGTAACGGTAGTTGATTACGCTGGATTTGTTGAATTAACCACTAAGAATGACTCTGTTCAGTCTTGGTTATAATTTTTAAATTTTAAGTTCACCTGAACGAGGATAATATTATGTCTAGTATTGAAGTAAATGGTAAAGAGTATGAAGTTGACGAAGAAGGCTACTTAGTCGATCTAGCGTCATGGGTTCCTGAAGTTGCAGGCGTTATGGCTGCTGCTGAAGATGCTGGTGAGTTAACAGATGCTCATTGGGAAGTAATTAACTTCTTACGTGAATACTACGAAGAATACCAAATCGCACCAGCAGTACGTGTTTTAACTAAAGCGATTGGCAAAAAATTAGGTAAAGACAAAGGTAACAGCAAGTACTTATACGAGTTGTTCCCATACGGACCAGGTAAACAAGCATGTAAATATGCTGGCTTACCAAAACCAACGGGTTGCGTATAAGCTCTGCCCTTTAAGTAAAGGAGGTTAGTGACCCTAACCTCCTTTACTTTAAATAAATTACCAAAAATACTTAACCTAAGTTAACTTAACAACAGCGAGACCTGATAAATGTCAGCTCTATCAGTTTTTTATACAATTTTATTTTATGCTGCAGCAACTATTTTTGTGGTCGGGCTTGCCTATCGCATTGCTGATTACGCAAAAACACCTGCACCTTTAAAAATTCCTACAACCCCTGCTCCTACTACACAAGCAGGCGTTGTTTTCCGTATGTTCACAGAAGTTGCGCTTTTTAATAGCTTATTTAAGGCAACAAAGTGGACCTGGCTTTTTGGCTGGATGTTTCATCTTTCCCTGTTACTCGCTTTCTTCCGCCATTTACGCTATGTAATATCTCCCGATTCAGTTGTCTGGCCATTGATTAATAACTGGCTGGTTCTTTTTGCCGGCCAATACGGTGGCTTTTTAATGTTAATCGGTCTGGCCGGTTTGTTTGGTCGCCGAATCTTTGTTGACCGTGTACGTTACATCTCTGCACCTTCTGACTACTTAATGCTTATTCTTATTTTTACCATTGCCGCAACAGGCATGCTGATGTCATTTGTTGAACACACTGACATTGTTCAAGTTAAAGCCTTTGCGCTTGGTCTGGTTACTTTCAATCCTCAGAATTTGCCAGATGACTGGTTGGTACTTATTCATTTAGGGCTCGTTGCCACACTAATGATTATTTTCCCAATTTCAAAACTGTTGCACGCACCGGGTATTTTCTTTAGTCCAACACGTAATCAGGTTGATAACCCACGTGAACAACGACATATTGTTGAGTGGGCTGCGAAACTTGAAGCTGACAGAAAATAATAACATAACGAATATTTGAGGAATCTACTGTGGCAGATTTTGAAGTACCAGAAATAACAAAAGACTACACCATTGTGCCTGCTATTAAAGAAGGCACAATGGCGAACAGCCTGCCTTTTGTTTCTAAATTGGAATTTAATGAACCTCTTGGTTATCCGGGTGAGTTAATCGATAACTGGAAAGAAGTTGTTATTGATAAGCTTAAAGAACTAACCGGTAAATACCGTTCCTTAAAAGTATTTCTCGACTCCTGCATTAAATGCGGTGCTTGTACTGACAAGTGTCATTACTTTTTAGGCACACAAGATCCTAAAAACATGCCCGTTGCTCGTCAAGATTTATTACGACAGGTCTACCGCTACTACCACACTTTCACTGGCCGTCTTTTTGCAAAATTAGGCATTCCGGGTTTTGTGGGCGCAAAAGAATTAACCAAAGAAGTGATCGATGAATGGTTTGTTTATTTTCATCAATGCTCACAATGTCGCCGCTGCTCTGTTTACTGCCCTATCGGCATTGATACCGCAGAAATTTCGATGGCTGCGCGTGAAATTCTGGATCAAATTGGTGTTGGTCATAAGTACTGCAACCAGATCATTGAAAAAGCAGGCCGCCTTGGTAATAACCTCGGTTTACCGAAGCCAGCTTTAATCAATACACTTGAAGGTTTAGAAGAAGAAATGGAAGAAGACACCGGTGTTGCTGTTAAAATGCCGTTGGATGTTAAAGGTGTTGATATATTATTAGTAACGCCTTCTGCTGATTTCTTTGCAGAGCCACATGTTGATGGCTTAATGGGCTATGCAAAAGTATTCCATGAAGCAGGCGTAAGCTGGACAATGAGTTCCCATGCTGCTGAGGCCGGTAACTTTGGTATGTTTATTGGTAGTTACGAAAACATGCGTAAATTATCTTTACGTATTCGTGAAGCCGCGATTGAGTTAGGCGTTAAGCGAATCGTATTCGGAGAATGTGGTCATGCCTGGCGTGTTGCCTATAGTTTCTTGAATACACTCGCTGGCCCGTTTGACTTCCTCGATCCAAACTACCCTGTTCCGCAGCATATCTGTGAATTCACCTATGACTTGATCCAGAATGATGAAATCAAATTTGATAAATCTCAAAATGATCATATGACACTCACCTTTCACGACTCATGTAATGTCG
>QIKU01000084.1 GCA_003232015.1 Gammaproteobacteria bacterium | reverse complement strand
TCTTTATCTATTAAGGGTTTCTTGCTCATATCGTTTTACCTCTCTGTTATTTGCTTTTCGAAATGAAATAATACGGATACCATCTTTTGTTTCTGTGAAACAAACAATGTGCAGCCGTTTACCTAGCATACTGTATGCAATAAAACGTATTTCGTTATATTCATTGCGCTCATCTTCGTAAATTCATGCGTTATCCCAATCTAAATCAGCAACTTGGTCAAAATTGAGGCCACGTAGATCTATATTACGTTTATTTTTATTAGGATCGCATGAAAAACTCATAATTTAATTGTATATACAATTAATATGGGGGAATTTGTCTTTTTCACTTCTAACGAGGCTGTAGAAAAACCGGCTTCCGAAAGCCATATTCTACCACCCAGTTTTTAAATTTAAGATTCATCCACTTTGCCCTGATAAATTCAGTTTTTCAAGTAAGCGCGGGGTATTATTCCCTTCTTTATGTAGTCAGTTCACCGTAATTCTTAAGTTTCTCGATGTTATGTATCAAACAATAAAGCTGCCATTGTCCCTGGACTTTTCGCTTCCCTCGCAAACTAAACCGATTGAGGCGTTTATTGGTTCCGATATTGCCGAATACCGGCTCAACGACCAACATGCGATGACTATAGATAAGCTTACCTTTGTCCGAGTCGATGCGATGCTTCATCCAGTCGGTGTAATTCGGAGCCCGCTTATCTTTGTTTATAATAAAGGAGACTTGTCGACCATGGCCTTTACGATGATTGGCTGAATCTGGATTGTGCATGCAATGATGTTTTAAATCACAGGTACGACATTTCGTTAAGCGACCTTCAAAAAATATCTTCTCGTGACCGAGTCGATCAACAAGTTCGCTACGCAACCACATCTTTTCCTTTGCAGGACAGACGCAGGTTTTATTAACTGGATCGAATTCAAATTCACTGGCCGGGATGACGTTCAACGTGGCTTTGATTTTTCCGGTGATGGGGCGTCGTTGTGAGTGGGTATTTTTTTGTTCGTTGAATTTTGGATCACGCTGTCTAAATTTATTGTCCGGAATGTATCCGTTGATATTATTTTTATGCAGATACTTCATGTTGGCCTCACAGGCGTAGCCGGTATCGGCGGTAATAATGGGTCGTTCAGTTCAATGCCGAGTCGTTTGATAAAGAACCCTCTGATCACAAAGGTAAACTGACATGGATAAATTAGTCGAAATTTTCAACGATGTCGATGACTTCTGCAACGTAATTTATACCCGAATGGAATAAAACCCTTATTGAAACAGGCCAACGAAAACGGCACCGTCAAGGCAGGATGAGTCAAGCGGAAATCATGACCTTGATTATCCTGTTTCATCGTTCTAACTATCAAGATTTTAAGAACTTTTATATAGGCTATGTACATAGGCACTTACAAAAAGATTTCGCAGCGTTGTTAAGTTACACCCGTTTTTTAGAAGTCATGCCCATGGTTTTAGTGCCATTATGCGGCTACTTCACTCACTTGAAAGGGAAGCCCACCGGGATTGCTTTCGTGGATTCAACCAGCCTTAAAGTTTGCCATAACTTGCGCATTCCTCGGCATAAAGTCTTTGAGGGTGTTGCCTCACGTGGCAAAGGCACGATGGGCTGGTTCTATGGGTTTAAACTGCATCTTATTGTGAATCATAAAGGCGATATATTAGCAGCAAAACTGACACCGGCGAATGTGGATGACCGTAAGACCGTGCCGGAAATGGCGGATAACTTGTTTGGAAAACTCTATGGTGATAAAGGTTACATTAGTAAAGCCTTAGCAGGAACGCTGTTTGAGAAGAACGTAGAGCTTATCACCAACATCCGTAAAAATATGAAAGCACGCCTTACATCCTTGTGGGATAGAGCTATTCTAACCAAACGGTTTATTATAGAAACGATTAACGGTCAGCTAAAAAATATTTCACAGATTGAGCATTCGAGGCATCGCAGTCTTCATGGTTTCATGTTGAATTTGGTGGGTGGGCTGATAGCGTATTGCCTGAAAGAATTTAAACCCTCTATCAATATTGATGTAAGCGATATTGCGAAGCTGCAAAAGTGTGCTTTGTCATGTTCTTAACCCGATCTCAGGTTAATTAACAACCACCATCTTGCTTTGGCTTGGATCATACGGGGTGAATTTAGGCATCGACACAACTCCTTTTCGTGTTGCATCAGTATATCAAATAGTGACCGTGTTATTAGGACTTTTTCTACAGCCTCAATGTTAATTGACTTGTTAGGGCTTTACCACTATTATGTACGGAGTTACAGTACGTTGTATAGGTGGGTGAAATGGATAGTATTAGTGTAAATAAATTCAGAGATAACTTAAAAACCTATGTGGAGCAGGTGGTTACAGAGCACTTGCCTCTTAAAGTTACACGCAGAAGTGGTGATGATTTCGTGGTTTTAAGTGCGGATGATTGGGAACGTGAGCAAGAAACGCTATATATACTACAAAACAATGACTTAATGAAGCAGATTGCGGCATCAGCGGCTACAAATGCTAAGGGCGAAGGATATAAACCTACGGCAGGGGAGCTAGATGAGATCACTGGTATTTGAAGGCAATACCTGGGCTGCATATGAGGAACTTAGGCTAAAGGACAAAAAGCTACACAAGGTGCTTTGCCGTTTATTGAAAGAAATGCTCCGTGACGACCCGCGCTCTGGAACTGGAAAACCTGAGCCATTAAAACATAACCTCTCTGGTTTGTGGTCTCGCCGCATAAGCCAGAAAGACCGCCTTATTTATAAGTATGATAAAGACTACATTTATATCTTTGCTATTGGCGGACATTACGATCAGTTTTAATTTGCCCTAACGCAGAGTTAAGGGGGTTCTGGTAACAGGCGGTTTTTTTGCTTCTTTTGCAAAAAAAGTGCGTGTTACCAGAATCTCACTTGAACGATTTGTTATGTGCTAGTTGCCTACACAGCCTTAACTTTATTTGCACATGGACCTTTCTCACCTTGACCCACTTCAAACTCAAC
>QIKU01000107.1 GCA_003232015.1 Gammaproteobacteria bacterium | reverse complement strand
GTTTACCGAACACATTGCCGTCCTTGAGCTTGAAGCCGATACGAACACGATCTGTGCCAAATTCCATACCATCTGTATTTGATGATTTTCTTTGATCTAGCATTTCGCCAGTTACCTGAGCAAAACCAAACCACTTGACCTTGACCTCTGCCTGGGCGGGCCCGACTGCAAGCAAACCTGCTGCGACGGCGAGTGTTAATAATTGTTTTTTCATTGTGCAAGACTCCTGAAAATAGTTTTTAAATAGTTTTTTATGATCATAGCTATGATTACAAATGTTTTATTATTATAAGAGCAGCCATGCTTTTGCTTCTCCCCTGGTAAAACGGTTTGCTTCACCTCAAAAAGCCACACAACTACAATAATCCTTCGGTTTTCGACCACCCAAATAGATGCTGAATACTCGAGATTAGGCTGATTATATGCAGTAGAGGCTTAATTGCAACCTTATTTAATAACTTTATGAGTCGAAAAGAGCCTGACAGGCGGGATTTTCCTGTTTAGCGAATAAAACAGGTATTTTACCCACCGAAACAGGTCTCACTCCCTATATCCGGCATGCCCATTGCTGACATCCCGGGTTTTGCCAATAGCAAAAAAACGACGGCTGGCCACTACTGTCCCACATACGTGCCATTCTCGTAAAAACGGGGATTGCGTAGGTTGGGTTAGCCCCTGGACAAGCTCGGGACAAGCTCGGGATAAACTCCGCGTAACCCAACATTTTTATGTACGAAACATTGTTGGGTTACGGCAAGAAAGCGCCTAACCCAACCGACGGGATCCATGTTTTTTTCAGTATTCGCTGGGTGTTGCCTGTTTTGGAATCTCATATTTAAGAATGTTTGATATCCTGTAGTGGCTGCAATAACCGTGTTTAATGCACATCAGAATTAATTATGTGGAACGGTAGCGACGGCTGGCACTTTTATCAGAAAGTACACTGAACTATTTATTAGCTCCCGGAGTCTGCGTTATTTATGTAAAATCAATCGTACCGGTGACGAAATCATTTTCAGATCATCAAAAAATACTCGATCAGCCGTTCAACCCAAATTTAGTTTAAGCAGGATATCTTATGTCTAAGTTATATCTCTTATTTATAGCCCTGTGCACTTTCAATGCTATTGCGTACGCTAACCAGCCCGCAATGCACGTATTGCCCGAGACTAATGGCGTGTCTATTGAATCCGAAGGCTTGGCTGCATTTTGACGCTGATGCCGATTCACTCTGGAAAAAACTAAAAAACTTCTGGGCAAGCGAGGGTATTGCTCTGAAACAAGCACAGCCAGAACTGGGCTTTATGGAAACCGAATGGACAAAGGACATGGAAACCAACCCGTTGCTGACTATTTTATTAAGCGACCAGGCGCCGGTGAGACGGGAGCGTTTTCGTTTACGCCTGGAACGTCTGCCCGACAATAAAGGCACGCGCGTATTTATCAATCACAGCGGTTACGGCATATCCTGTTTAAAGAAGAGGCTGTTTACACGGGTTACCTTAGCCCCAGCCCGGAACTGGAAGTAGAAATGCTGTCACGTCTGGCACTGTATATCGGTGCAGGTACGGGACAACCCGCTGCAACAACCCAAACAGCTCCGGTAGCTCAAACTGCGCCAGCAACTAAAACAACGCCTGTCGCTCAATCAGCTCCCACAACTAAAGCCGCTCCAGTGACTCAAACAGTTTCACCTTTTATAACCGCCCCGATACAGGCTGTATCCATCAACGCCAGTCAGTATGAAATCGCTCTACCCGGCTCACTGGAATTCATTCGAAATAAACTGCTCAGGGCACTGGATCGAATGAACATGGAAATAACCAACCAAACCAGTGAAACCATTACCGCAAAAGTGACCAGCGACGCCACACTTAAAGATGTTGATGATCCATCGGACTGGGACATTGATGACGATAGCGACCTTGAAGAACCGGGCTTTTCTGACTACCGAAACAAAGCCACGGGCAAGGACAGTAAACCGGATAGCATTGTTTACTTACTTGACTTAATTGTGGACGAATCCAGAGTAACAATACGCATTCGCAGCCACGCCGACAACACGGATGATGGTCTGGGGCTGAGCCGATTTAGCCGTGTGCTTGCTAGAAATCTCTAGGGACGAGGGGCATTACGCACTCAGTAATATAGTCAAAATACTAGTCATAATATAAGTCAATAACCAGCGTAATAATTTATTAACATATTGATGTTATTATTATTATTTATGCTAATATATCACTTAATGCTAGTCACTTAACTACCCATTTAACTAGTCAGGCAATGAGCACATGCCACTAATTGTAAGAGATTACCTGGAACGAGGTCCTGCCACATCAAAAGAGATCCAGGCTGGAACTGGCCTAAGTCAGACAGCAGTCGCACGCCAAATAAGAAAAATAGGTGGCAGCGTTATAAAACTACCGAGCGGAAGAAGCCCTAGATATGCACTAACTCGAAACGCTTTTGGTGTGGATGACAATATACCTTTAACTATGGTAGATGCACACGGCAACACTGTAGTGGCTGCACGTATACGCCCACTAGCTCATGGCGGTTTTTTTGTTGAACCTGAAACAGGCACCCCTGGCGTTCTATTAGGAACCAACAAAGATGGTCTATTTGATGACTTACCATATTTTCTGAGTGATTTAAGCCCCCAGGGATTTCTTGGGCGACAAATTGCCGAAGAGTTGGCAGCGCAATCCGATGATTTTCCACAAGACCCAGGAAACTGGAATACAAACCATATTGGACGCTACCTGGTATCCAATGGCGACGACCTTTCGGGTAATTTCAAATTTGGCCAACAAGCTCTTTCACGGGTTAGACGTAAGCCAATAGTAGTAACCGTTAATGACTATCCCGAACTCGCAGATAGTGTAATGAGCGGCGTTGTCCCAGGCTCATCTGCGGGTGGTGAGCACCCCAAATTTACAGCCTTTTGCGGTGAACGTTCGGCACACGTCATTGTGAAGTTTTCACCCAAAGGTAATAATGAAATCGCGAGAAGATGGCGAGATATTTTAATCACTGAATATCATGCCGCTGAGGCCATTCATAATGTAGATTTTCCTGCCGCAGAAACCAGGATTCTTGAGTTTGAAGACAGAATTTTTTTAGAGTCAATACGATTCGACAGGTCAGGAGAATATGGGCGCATGTCCATGCTTTCACTTCAAGCTGTAGATGCTGAATTTGCAGGATTAGGAAGTAATTGGCCAAAAGTAATGAGTGCACTTCACGAGGAAAAACTTGTTAGCTGGGCACATGTGTATGACACGGAATATTTATGGAATTTTGGCCGCCTAATTTATAACACCGACATGCACCTGGGTAACTTGAGTCTTGGTATAGAAGGGAACGTGTTTAGACTATTACCCGTATACGATATGTGCTCAATGGGCTTTGCACCAAAAAGTGGCGGCGAGATTCAGCCTTACGATTTTGATCCCCCTGAACCTATAAGCTTAAACTTAGGAGCGAAAACTATTGCCGATACCATTGAAATGGCAAAAGACTTTTGGAATAGAGTGGCTGGCGATAATCGGATTTCTGACGATTTCAAAAGATTTCTTGATCGCGGCAACCCAATTGACAGACTGCCATAGGCCATTGCAAATGCAACTCAAACAAGAAATGCCCCACCAGTGTCCCATGAGAACAAAAAAGGCTTAGCGATTAAACTAAGCCTTTGTATATATTGGCTGGGGAACAAGGATTACAAAATACATCCATGTATTTTGCCCTGCGGGCCATCAGCAAAGAACGCTGATGTTCACTAAAACTGACTGGATCAGTTTTGAACATCACGTTTTTTGTGATGGCCTTGCCCGATAGGGCAAGGTGAGCCACAAGGACGTGGCGAATAAACTACCCCGCAGCAAGCTGACGGGGTATTAATTGTAGGTGGCAAGCCACGGGGTATTACACCCACAGTGATTAATAACATTGCTCCCGGCAAATTTGTTGAACGAGGTCCAAATACTGAACCCGCAACAATAATTAAAAAAGCCCCAAAAAGAGGGGCTTTTTTAATTATGGCTGGGGAACAAGGATTTGAACCTTGATTGACGGAATCAGAATCCGTTGTCCTGCCGTTAGACGATTCCCCAAAATGCAGGTACTAGTTTCTAGGGGCTAGTGGCGAGGTTGTTCCTTTTGCCTGTAGTGTTGGATTAAGCCCCATAGCATTCTGGATATTTCTGTTGTTTCTTGTTCGAGATTTTTGCATGTTGTTGGCTCCAGGAAACCGGCGCTGCGACCAATCATTAATTGTGTCCATACTTCACCGTTAGATCCTTTTGCGATTACCAGGTATTGAAGCCGCGCAGGGATGCTATCTCTTTCATATCCCTCGGCAATGTTGGATGCAACGGATAAGCCTGCACGTGTAATCTGGTCCTTGAAACCAAATTCTTTACAGCCTTTTGTAATTTTATACAGGTCAACTGATAAGCGACAAGCACGTT
>QIKU01000170.1 GCA_003232015.1 Gammaproteobacteria bacterium | reverse complement strand
GGTAGGTACGTTAGCAGCCATTCCGCTATATATTGTTGTTGCGCATTATGTTGACTGGTCAGTATCTCAACCTGAAAATTTTTTAATTCTAATTACGATTCTTTTTATCCCTGGTTGTGTTTGTGCGCATTATACTGGCAAGGCGTTAGGTGTTGCTGATCATGGTGCGATAGTTTGGGATGAAGTGGTTGGTTTTTTTGTGACTATGTTTGCTGTGCCGTATGCCTCGTTAACCGTATTTGAGTTAGCTATCTGGATTACGGCCGGGTTCTTTATTTTTCGATTCTTTGATATTTTTAAACCCTGGCCGGCAAGCTGGGTGGACAAAAATGTAAAAAACGGTTTTGGCGTGATGTTTGACGATGTGATTGCCGGTGTTTTTGCAGCCGTTGTGTTGTATTTTGGTATGATGTTTTTTGGGGTTTAGTATTTTTGGTGGTTAATATGTTTCGTATAATAAAATTCACAAGCCTGCTGCTTTCATTACTGCCGCTGGTAATTTTTTCTTTACCCTTGCAGGCGGGTGAAGTTGAAATTATAAAAGTTGAATTAAGGTCGAACAATAGTGCTAAGAGCTGGACTTTCCATGTGACCTTAAAACACAATGATACCGGCTGGGATCATTATGCTGATGCGTGGCAAGTGGTTGATTCGGATGGGAAAGTACTCGGTAAACGTATTTTGCATCATCCGCATGAGCATGAACAACCCTTTACTCGCAGTTTGCCCGGTGTGACTTTGCCAGAAAATGCTATTATTTATGTTCAGGCTCATGACAAAGTCCATGGCTGGAGTAAGGATCGGGTAAAGATTGATTTTGATTTTCCAGCAGGAGATCGTTATACCATTGGTGAATATACAACGCGATATTAAGCGTTTCACGGTATGTACGGCTAGCCTGTCGAGTGACTTAAAGATAAGGAATCAGGGACTTAAATAATGCATAAGAGCCATTATTATAAAAAAACAATTCTGTTTTTTTTGACAGTATTGTTGAGCTTAATGATTAATATTCGTTTTGTGCAGGCAAGTGATGTCATTGTAATGGCTATTTTTGGCGAGATGGTTATTTTAAAGGTGGATGGTACCAGGCATAAGTTAAGAGTCGGTGATAAAACACCAGAAGGTATTGTCCTTGCTGAAATTGATTATGATACGGTTATTTTAAGGCACGGAAATAAAGAAAGCAGGCATATGCTTGGTGGGCATGTGAGCTTTGGCCTTGAAGGTGGCAGGGGGAAAGGGCCGAAGAAAGAACAGATTGCCAAAATCTGGCCGAGGAATGATATGTACGTTACGCACGGCTATATTAATAAGTTTGCGGTTACTTTTATGGTGGATACCGGCGCAACCTGGATAGCATTGAGTGAATCGATGGCCAGGCGTATGGGAATTAATTATTTCCGGGGCGAACGTGGCTATGCGGGAACCGCGAGTGGCGTTACTTCAATTCATAAAATCAAACTGGACAGTGTGCGCGTGGGTGATATTGTCTTATATAATGTTGAAGCAGCAGTAATCCCCAAATTGTCAGGGCATGTTTTACTGGGGAACTCATTTTTAAAGCACACCGAAATAACACGAACTAAACAGGTTATGGTTTTAAAGAGAAAATAATATGACTTGTCAATTGCGAGCGATAGCGTTTAATTTTTTACTTAACTTTCTCAATTAACGCATAAGCCGAATGATTATGAATGGATTCAAAGTTTTCTGATTCAACCACATAAGCCGAAATACGATCTTCTTTATTAAGCTGGGCGGCGACATCGCGTACCATGTCTTCAACAAACTTTGGATTATCGTAGGCGCGTTCAGTTACGATTTTCTCATCGGGGCGTTTCAGTAAACCATAAAGCTCACAGGAAGCCTGTTTTTCAACCATGTCGATAAGTTCTTCTACCCAGATAAATTCTTTAATCGTTGCAGTAACGGTAACGTGTGAGCGTTGATTATGTGCACCGTACGCTGATATTTTTTTAGAGCAAGGGCAAAGGCTGGTAACCGGTACAACAATTTTAACTTTTAATTCAGTGGCACCATCATGGACTTCACCTATAAAAGTGACATCATAGTCCAGCAGACTTTGTACGCCCGATGCGGGCGCTGTTTTGTTAACGAAGTAAGGGAAAGACATTTCGATATGACCTGAATTTGCTTCCAGGCGCTCAGCCATTTCAACTAACATTTCTTTAAAAGACTGGACTGAAATTTCGCGTTCATGATTATTTAAAATTTCGACAAAGCGCGACATATGCGTGCCTTTAAAGTCATGAGGCAGGTTAACGTACATATTGAAGTTGGCAATAGTATGTTGTTCACCTTCGGTGCGGTCACGGACTTTAACGGGGTGGCGAATATCTTTAATACCGACCTTGTTAATGGGGATATGGCGGGTATCTTTTGTGTTTTGCACGTCTGCAATGGGCGCATTGCTCATGATTAGTCTTCCTCAGTATAACTGACGCAGGCACGGTCGGTTTCCCAAATGCTGACATTCTTTACTGCCACGCGTGCGTCGTTTAATTCGTTGCTTAATTGTTTGTAAAAATAGGCCGCCAGATTTTCTGCGGTGGGATTGAGTTTATCGAACGGCGGAATATCATTTAAGTTCCGGTGATCCAGTTTTTCAATCAGTGTTCTGGTTGCCGCTTTAATATCGCTAAAGTCGATCCCCATGCCTATTTCATTCAGTTCTCTACAGCTGATATTCACTTCCACTTTCCAGTTATGGCCATGCAGGCGGCTGCAGGGGCCTTCATATTCTCGAAGAAAATGGGCTGCGGAAAAATCCGTTAAGATTTTCATAGTGTAACAGGAAGTCATAATAATTACTTGAGTGTTTTGCTTGGGTATAAGGTTGAGTGAATAGGGGTGGCGGTGATGCCTTTATTTGGCAAGGCTTAAATGCTTTTCATAGTGTTGATGCTTAAAAAAATTTTCAATTTGGGCGATTATATCAGAGCTGGAGAGTTTTGCCTCGCTTAATACTTCATCGCGGCTGCCGTGTGCCTGGAATTTATCGGGTAGTCCCAGGTTTAGTA
>QIKU01000241.1 GCA_003232015.1 Gammaproteobacteria bacterium | reverse complement strand
CTTGTAGTTTAAATGATTGTGTGAATTTTGATCGCATTTCTATTATCCTCTAATGAATGATTAGAGGCGACAACTATCCTGACACAGGGGGTTATGAGTGAAAAATAAGTAATTATTTTTTAGGGCGCCCTTAAAAGCATCTTTAAGTATTGTATATAATGGGTTTTGGTAACTACATTTTTACATTTCCTAATTGGATGTTCTGAATTAGCATTAATTTTAGGTATTTGAAGAAGGTTTAAATTTTGGCTCAGTATAGATTCCAGGGTCATGGCATCATCGCAAACGAAAACATCTTATTTGATTGAAAGGTGTGCGACAAGTGGCTGTGTTTTGTACTGGTATCGTGATCTATCGCCAAAGTAACTCGTTTATTTAAGCGATCGAAGTAAGACTCTGGAATTCATACTAAGCCTAAATTTTTATCCGCCTGATATTTAATTATATTTTTTCGGGTTTCCTTAATTATCGTAAAACGAGTTCATGAGAAAATTCATTGGGACGGCTGACGGCCCTCGCGTTGCTCTCCCTGGCCGTCAGTGGAAGAGGGTAAACGTATAGGGCTAAGGGCATTTTTTACCCCTAAAGCCATACCCCCATAAAACATTAATGCCGCCAGATAAAGTCCTGAATGAAAGACAAAAATCCCCCCAATACTAATTGCAGCTGGGATAATGGAAAGCTGGGTATTGCGCTTCTGGTTTTGTTGGAATTGCTTTCCTAAAACAACCAGCGTTAATAAATGCGAAAGATCGGCATCCATTAAAATAATTTGTGCAGTATCCGTTGCGGCACTCGTTGCACCACCGAGCGAAACCGAAACATCGGCTTGTTTCAGAGCAATAGCATCATTAATTCCATCGCCGATAAAACACACCGTTTTTCCTTGCTGTTGCAAGGTTTCAATGATGCTAGCCTTCTGTTTAGGTAATGTATTTGCAAAATATTGATCAATTCCTAAAGATTCTTTCATTGCACGCGTAGGAGTTTCTCGATCTCCTGAAATAATACAGGTATGAATGCCTTGAGCTTTTAACGCTTGAATAACATGTTGTGCTTCTGGGCGTATTTGTGGGCGTAACTCAATGGCTCCTTCTAAGTTATCATCAATGGCTAATAATACCATTGAGTGCCCAAAGGTTTCAGCTTCAGCTTGACATTGTTTTACTGTTTTCGACACCTTAATATTACTAAGCTCCATAAAACGGAGACTACCAATACAAATGGTGTGCCCTTCGATTTTTGCTTCAATGCCATAGCCCAATTTACAATCACTCTCTGCAACCTCGGGAAGGACTAATGCTTGTTGACGTGCTGCCTTGATAATCGCTTGTGCGAGTGGATGCGATTGACGATGTTCTGCTGCGGCTGCAAAACGTAGTATCTCCTTTTCACTTTGGTTAGCAAAACAGTGTATCTGCTGTAATTCAGATTCTTCTTTCGTCAACGTACCTGTTTTATCAAACACAACCGTATCAATGTGAGGCAATACATCCAATGCTCGGCCATCTTTAATTAAAATGTGTTGCTCTGAAGCGGCACGCAGAAAATTGAGGACGCTCATGGGTGAGGTAATACGCATGGTATAACCAAAGCAAGACCATAAAACACCAATCATTCCCGACACACCCGCAATGGGTAATGCTAAGATGCTGAGCATTAACGTGGGTGCTGCGGATCGATTGGTTAGATTTTCAGCCCGAAACTCATGTTGGTTTTTATAATGAGCTGTTTTCTCCAAAATAGTACCAATTCGTGCCGCAACTGTTTCCATTCCTGCTTTTTTCAGCTGTAATACCACCCGCCCACTTAATAATAGTGTAGAAGCAAAGACCTCATCCCCCGTTTTTTTTTCAGCAGGCTGGGACTCTCCTGTTAATACCCGTTGATCAATTAAGGCAACGCCGTCTAAAATAACGCCATCAACAGGAATAATCTCACCACTTCTAACGACAATCTCATCATTACTTTGGGTGTCCTCTAATGAGACTTCTATTTCGACATTGTTGCGTAAAATCCATACGGTTGCAGGCACTTGAGCAAACATACCTGTTAATTGTTGCTGTGATTGTTGTTTGGCTTTATTTAACAATTTCATTGCCAGCGTATAAAGAAAAGGGCTGACCGCAGCCACTTGCCAAAACCCAGTCAATAATGCCATGCTTATCGCGGTGGCATCAACCACATGTATCTCAAAACGTCGTTTTACCGTTAAGCTATGCTAGGCACGATAAAAAGGCTCACGCGAAAGAAATAAAGTGACTGGAATACTAAGAATTAAATAAACAGGTGCAAAAACACCTATTAATAATGTACTACTTGCATGAATAGCGGTAATCGCTAGGTTACGATTATCACGTTTCGCCTGTTTGGAAACCACCTGACTTGTTTCAGTGCTAAGTTCTTGCAGTTGTTGGTTACGTTTATTGTTACCGAGTAACTTATCAATACGGTGTTCCAGTGCTACATGAAAGCGCTCTTCCAAGCTAGGTTTCTTTTTTTTACGTCGTTGAGCCAATAAATAGGATACCGTTGCAATGGCTAATAAGGGAACAATCATACTGTATAAATACAACCTTTTATTAATTTTTGCAAACATTGGAATGGTCACGAAATAACTTCCCGTTTTATCTTCTCTGCTTTGGCTCCTCATTGGGTGTTCTTCAATCAAAAATACTTGCTTTAGCCGGGCTAGAGCTGCGTTTTTTTTCAATCAGAACACCCAATGAGAAACCAAACCAGAGGGCTAAAATGGGAAGTTATTCCGTGCCCATTACTTTAGTGCATACTGTTTTAAGTTAAGCAGTATCTCTATGATTTTTCATGAAAAATATTCAGCATGATTGTAACCTATATTCCGCACTCCATGTAAGAATATCCAGAATATAATTTTGGTTCTTCGCTGAATGACATGGGTAATATACTTATAGGGGAATAAAATAGGACACCCATAAAATTTGACAAAAATATGGGAAATACTATGATACCTAAATCCTGCAAGTGATGGTGCTGCGGCCCGGGCTCCAGTGAACGGGTTGTTTATCGACCTCTCATTGAGTGGTTCAGGGGCT
>QIKU01000059.1 GCA_003232015.1 Gammaproteobacteria bacterium | reverse complement strand
CCGGATTTCGCTGCGCTACATCCAGGCTACAAATAAAAAGATGGGATTGACCGTTTATCAATGTAGATTTCCTTATCCCGAGTTCAGGTTAAATAGAAACTTTAGTAATACCATGTACGCACTTATGCCTGATCATGCAAAGCATGATCGGCCTCTCGCTACTGTTAATCCCTAAACGAAATACACTTATACCGGTTTTGCAAAGCAAAGTGGCCGACCCCACAAAGTGTCTTAGGTACGATACCTTTATTTATGATACAGGCCCCGACGACTCGCGCGTTCTGCCTGCTCAACCTGTTTCATAACCAGGCCAATCGCATCCGCATAAGGCACGGTACCGGCTTTACGAATAATCGCCATACCTTCTCGACTAAGTGCAAACTTTATAAATTTACGTACCTTCGGTGAGCTGCTTCTGCCTTTGGTAACAAGGTATAGCGGACGATACAAAAGGTACTGTCCATTTTTAATATTTTCAAATGTGGGCGCTTTACCGTCCAGTTCCAAAATTTTCACATCACGTCGTTTTGCACTGCTTATCCCAGTGGTACCAATACCAACCAAGTTTTTCTGGATCCCTTTTTCTAAGGGACCCGACGATTTCACAACGTACTTAGCCACAGGGAATGTCTGATCAAAATTAGCAAATACAAGTTCTCGTAATGTCCGCCCTACGCCTGAAAATTTACCTTTACGAACATAGAGTTCTATTGGCGCATTGTTACCCCCCAGTTCTTTCCAGTTTCTGATCTTACCCAGGTAAACACCCTGAAGCTGTTCAAATGTGATGCTATCGACCGGATTATTTTTATGCACTATCACTGCCAGCGCATCCCAGGCAACCGGGATTTGATAAGCACTGCGCTCTTCCGGATGCCTGTCCATTGCCACACGACAGGCTCCACCAATATCAATGAGCCCTTTTGTGGCATTGCGAATACCTTTAGTCGCGCCACCGCCACTGATATTCACTTTTATGCCCGTTTTCTTTTCATAGGCTTTGGCAAGCTCTTTCATAAAGGCTTTTTTGGTAATACCACAGCCTGCCCAATTAATTTCGTTGGCTGCAGATGAATAAGCAGGTATAGATACAACACTGAAAACCAAAAAAATGACAAATACTGAGATTTTTCGACTCATGATATGTTTCCTCTAACTATAAATATAGACGCTTATATCAATCTGAATACCTTTACGACAAATACAAAACAAAAGTTATGCCCTGAATAGAGCTTAAAGCGTCCTTTCAAGGCTTATTATCGACAGGTAAATCAAATAGTTAAGCAATTTTTTATTGTATTATTATCTACTTAAGCCCGTAGCCGACTAAATTGAGGGAAATATTAGTCTGTGTACCAGAAATAAATAGTCTCTTGATTGCTAAAAATGGGAAGCAACCCAGCATACCTGACATTTTATCCTGTAGCGAAAATATCATTTTAAAAGTCAGTCATATTTAAAACTCTATAAAATACAATATGATAGGAAAATCTCTCAGGTATTGATTAAATTATAACCCTTTTCTGAAGCCGTTGACTATAAAATTTAAAGTCACAAAAAAGCCTGCTTATTTAAAGCAGGCTTTTTTCGCTGAAACATACACTAAGCTTACCTGGCAATGTCTTCCAGTTGCTTTGGCGTAATAATTTGCCCATCTAAGCCAGATTGCTTGCGATCTTTACCGTACGCCACACTCATTAATGTAGAATAATACACAACCGGCATATTAAACTTGGTTTTGTACTTGGCATTAATATCATTTTGATAGGCTTCTACATTAAGCTGACATACCGGGCAAGGTGTAACAATCATATCCGCACCACCGTCATAAGCTGCTTCAATAATGTCTTTAATTAAGGCCTGTGATTTTTCGGGTTCAGAAAAAGCTAACGCACCACCACAGCAAGACACTTTCTTGTCGTAGTTTTCAATCGGCTCGGCACCCATTGTTTCAACCAGCTTATCTAAATATTTTGGGTTTTCAAAAGACTCGCCATCAATGCCGAAAGGTCGATTCGTTTGGCAGCCCACATAGCCGGCAATTTTAATACCGTCTAATGGCTTTTTAACGTGTTTGCCGAGTTCATCAAAACCAAAATCTTCAATTAACACTTCAACCATATGACGCACGTTTTGGTCGGCCTTAACGGTTAAACCACCGGCCGCTAAGGCTTCGTTGGTTTCTTTCATTAATCCTTCATCGGCATTTAAGCGTTCTTTGGTTTCGCGTGTTGCTAACCAGCAAGCTGCACAAGTGGCCACAATATCCTGGCCTGGGCTTGCTTGCTCAGACAATGCCATGTTACGTGCGCTTAATGCTAAACGGGGTAATTCGCCACCTTCAGCATAGCCAATAGAAGCTGCGCAGCAGTTCCAGTCTGGAATCGTGTTGAGTTTAATATCTAAAACATCACACATCGTTTCGACCGATACTTGATAGTTAGAACCTGACGCTGCTTTTTGTGATGAGCAACCAGGGTAAAATGAATATTCTTTTTTCGCCATGAGTGCTTCTCCTAGTCAAACTTCGTCATTTTAGCGTCTTCAATTTCACGCGCTTTTTTCAAAATCGCATGGAAACCGCTGGTATCTTTAATACCGTGGCCACCGAATAGCTCCATATGAGATAAACGTTTTGCTTTCATCATACTCATGCCTAATGGCATGGCTTTCATCGCAACTTTAATTCCATTAATAAGGCCGTTCATAAAATATAAAGCAATACCCAGCTTCAATTCGTTAACCCGGCCTTTTTTGGTTAAATTATTCCAAAATAAGATTGCGAACTTGCGCGTTGGCTGATTTTTAGGCGCAAGACCTAAACGATGTGCATAGTTAGCAAGGCCGTGCATGATATGCGTAATGGGTAATTCACGCGGGCAACGTGCGACACAGTTGTAACATGATGTACACATCCACATTGCATCACTCGATAACACTTCGTCACGTTTACCGGCGCGAATCATCATAAAGATTTTTTGCGGGGTGTGCTCCCAGGCATTACCTAACGGACATGAGCCGGCACATACACCACACTGCATACACATTTTAACCCAATGACCTTCTTCTACGTTCGCTTCAACTTCTTTAAGAAAGTTATTACGATAATA
>QIKU01000159.1 GCA_003232015.1 Gammaproteobacteria bacterium | reverse complement strand
GGAGCCTGTTTCAAATATAGAAATATTTGTGGGTTTAAAGCCGGTAAGTGAATGGAGCAGTGCAGACAACCGGCAGGCATTGCAGAAGTTAATGGAAGAAAAAATGTCCGTGCATCCTGGATTATTATTTTCCTTTTCGCAGCCGATAGCAACACGTGTGGATGAGTTGCTTTCAGGTGTTCGCGCACAACTGGCGATAAAATTATTTGGTCCGGATCTTGACGTGCTTGCAACAAAGGGCAGTGAGATAGAAGCACTGGTTAAAAAAGTTGAAGGCACTCGGGGTGTTGCGATGGAGCAAATTGGTGGTGAAGCACAACTCGCTGTTCGCCCCGACCGCGATATACTTGCCCGCTATGGTATACCTGTATCACAAGTAATGGATATGGTTGCCGATTCCGTGGGTGGGCAAACGGCAGGTCAGGTTATAAAAGGTAATGAGCGTTATGATATTTATGTTCGCCTGGCAGAACAGTACCGTAATAATATTGAAGCTATTCGTGACTTGATACTGCAAGCACCCAATGGTGCCTGGGTAAGGTTGGGTGACGTTGCACAGGTTGAAATAGAAACAGGGCCACCGCAAATTCGTCGTGATGATGTGCAACGCCGCGTCGTTATACAAAGCAATGTTGATGGCCGTGATATGGGCGGCCTGGTGGCAGAACTTGAAGAACGGATTAATAGCGAAATTGACATGCCTCCGGGTTACAGTATTGTCTTTGGTGGTCAATTTAAAAACCAGCAGCGGGCACAGGCACGCCTGATGATTGTTGTACCTATCTCGCTGGGGCTAATATTTTTACTGCTCTATTTTGCGTTTAATTCAGTCGGCCAGGCATTGCTTATTTTACTGAATGTACCATTGGCATTAATTGGCGGTATCGCTGGTCTGTTTATTTCAGGTTTGTATTTATCCGTTCCCGGGTCAATTGGCTTTATTACCTTGCTCGGTGTAGCCGTGTTAAATGGTGTGGTCATGGTTAGTTCGATTAATCAACGAGTTGAAGGTGGCTTATCCATAGCCGACAGCGTGTTCGAAGGTGCCTTGTCTCGCTTGCGGCCAGTATTAATGACTGCGATTACTTCGGCGTTGGGTCTTATACCCTTGTTGCTGTCCAGCGGTATTGGTTCAGAGATCCAGAAACCATTAGCAACGGTTGTTGTGGGTGGGTTACTATCGTCAACATTACTAACCTTGTTTGTAATCCCGGTATTATATGAAATGTTTTCACGTAAAAGATATTCAGATGAATAGCAGCAATGACATACCAAACTAAAGGTAGAACTTAAATAAAAAAGTTAACTATTTTATTTAATTGCCTGGGCAGGCCTGAATCGTGACAAAACATCAACATAATCACAATGTAGATGAAATAGGCGATCGCAGGCTGGGTATTGCTATTGCCGTTAATCTGCTATTAACACTGGCACAGGTCGTGGGTGGGGTTATTTCAGGCAGTTTGTCATTAATTGCAGATGCATTACATAATTTCAGTGATGCAGCCTCATTACTAATTGCCTGGGTCGCACGAAAAATTGGCAGAAAGCCGGCCGATCACTTCAAAACGTTTGGTTACAAACGCGCAGAAGTGATCGCCACGCTGATTAATCTGGTTACACTCGTATTAATCGGCTTGTATCTGGTTTATGAAGCCTTGTGGCGTATTTACGAACCACAGGTAATAGAAGGCTGGATAATTGTCATGGTTGCCTTTGTTGCTTTGATAATTGATATAGCAACTGCAGTATTAACCTATAGCATGTCAAAAAACAGCATGAACATACGCGCTGCATTTTTACATAATGTATCCGATGCATTGGCATCGGTTGGCGTTATTATTGCGGGCACCCTTATTTTATTATACCAGTGGTACTGGACGGACACGCTGTTTACCTTATTGATAGCCGGTTATGTTCTTTATCAGGCTGCAACCATGCTACCTGAAACAATTCATATTCTGATGCAGGGTACGCCAAAAGGTATCGAGATTAAAGAAGTGATTAGCACAATGGAAAACTCAGCAGAGATTATTAACGTGCACCATGTGCATATCTGGCAGCTTGACGAACATCATAATGCACTTGAAGCCCATGTTGTTATAACCGATTATAACCAAATTGAAACAGCAAGAGTAACATTAAAAAAACTATTGATAGACAAGTTTTCTATTGAACATTCAACGCTGGAATTTGAAATAACGAATTGTGAACACTAGCTTATATTTTGTAATCAGGTTCACGGATAGTCTTAATTATATGTATTTTAAAAATGAGTGAAAAAAATCAATCCTGTGGTTGCGATGTTTCTGAAAATATAAACCCGCATGAACGCCGAATATTAATTACGGTACTTATTTTAAACGGTGGCATGTTCTTCGCCGAATTTGGTGCAGGATTGCTGAGCAATTCAACTGCTCTGCTTGCTGATTCGTTAGACATGCTGGCAGACGCACTTGTGTACGGTATTGGCTTATATGCATTAGGCCGACCACAACACTGGCGTAATCGTGCCGCATTAACCAACGGGTTGCTGCAATTAATATTAGGTTTGGGGATAATAATTGAAGTTATTTTTAAGTTATTCAGCAATGTTATACCACAACCCGAAGTAATGGGTATTTTTGCGATTATTGCATTGATTGTTAATACCATTAGCTTTGTTCTATTAACACGCTTTCGTGATGGCGACATTAATCTGCGTGCAACCTGGATTTGTTCAAGAAACGATATGCTCGCAAATGTCGGTGTACTTATTGCTGCCGGGTTGGTAGCTTACACACAAACAGGCTGGCCTGATATTATTGTTGGATTAATGATTGCCGGTATTGTTATTTACTCGGCAATAAAAATCATAAATGAGGCTAGAAAAAATTTATCGGAATAATTATTTACATCACTCATAGAATTATTTGTTATACCAAACAAAAAACCAACCCCGTAGGATGGGTAAAGCAACGCGCAACCCATCACCTCAACAGAACACCGATGGGTTGCACCCATCCTACGCTTATTAAATTTTCATGGCACACTAAACAAAAAACCAACCCCGTAGGATTGGTGAAGCAAAGCGCAACCCATCATCTCAACAGAATACCCGATGGGTTGCCCCCATCCTACGCCTATTAAATTTTCATGGCAC
>QIKU01000193.1 GCA_003232015.1 Gammaproteobacteria bacterium | reverse complement strand
TTTTCGTCTCATTGTCTTTCTCCTGTCGTACGTTAAAATACATCAGGATTATCACTTATGCTACTGTCTCATTTTCGGGGTCCACTTCTAAAGGGGGTATTCCAGTTAGATATATAATTGACATGAGAGGTCAATATGGCATTATTTTAATAATTACTGTTTGTAAATGAGGCACAGTTAACTTTTTTTATCGTTCTTTTTGTTAATATTGCCGACCATTAGGATAATGACTCAATGCACAAGGATGCGTTTATGACACTTAACCACCTCACCGCTGACGATGCTTTTTCTCAGGCTACACAACTTTATACCAGAAAAGAATATGGTGGCGCGATACCGTATTTCCTGCATGCGATTCGAGGTGTTGGGAATAATTCATTTCATTCAAACGAGTATATAGCCTTCTATGGCCTGTGCTTAATGCAATTAGGCAATCGTGATGAAGGTTTTAATAAATGTGTTGTTGCCGCAGAGAAGGAATTAACTAACCCGGAAGTTTTTGTGTATTTAGCTAAGGCTGCGATTATTATGTTTCGTCGAAAGATGGCACTGAGGGCAATTTCGCAAGGTTTGGTGATTGAACCAACCCACATGGAGTTAAAACTGTTAAGAAAGGGGATGGGGACTCGAGGCAAACCACTCCTTGGCTTTTTGTCACGAGATAACATACTTAATATTTTATCTGGTAAGTTACGCTACAAATTGACGCATAACTAGGCTATAGATTATAGTTCTATTTAAGCAAAGCTTTCAGATATTGCCCGGTATAAGATGCCTTTACCTTGCAAATGGTTTCTGGTGTACCTTCTGCAACAATGGTACCACCTTTGTTGCCACCTTCTGGGCCAAGATCAATTACCCAGTCGGCTGTTTTTATCACATCGAGGTTATGTTCAATCACAATCACAGTATTGCCATGGTCGCGTAGCCGGTGTAATACTGCGAGTAGTTGTTCAATATCGTGAAAGTGTAAACCGGTGGTGGGTTCATCCAGAATGTATAATGTTTTTCCGGTGTCACGTTTGGACAGCTCTCGGGATAATTTTATGCGTTGTGCTTCGCCGCCAGAAAGTGTGGTGGCATTTTGCCCGAGAGTAATATAAGAAAGGCCCACATCCATCAACGTTTGTAGTTTCCGTTTAATTACCGGAATGGCATCAAAAAATACCACCGCATCTTCAACGGTCATTTCCAGTACTTCGTAAATATTTTTTCCTTTGTAACGTATTTCGAGT
Organism: Gammaproteobacteria bacterium; assembly: GCA_003232015.1. The sequence continues at coordinate 1,938 of QIKU01000193.1, read as the reverse complement.
GTTTCGCGGTTATAGCGTTTACTGTGGCAAATATCACAGGGGACATAAACATCGGGTAAAAAATGCATCTCAACTTTAATAACACCATCACCCTGGCAAGCTTCACAGCGGCCACCTTTTACATTAAAGCTAAAACGTCCAGGTGCATAACCACGGGTTCTTGCGTCTTGTGTTTGCGCATAGAGTTCACGCAAAGGTGTAAAGAGTTGCGTGTAGGTTGCCGGGTTAGAGCGTGGCGTGCGGCCAATTGGACTTTGGTCGATATCTACGATTTTATCAAACTGCTCCATGCCTTTTATGTTTTTAACCGGCGCAACTTCACCGCTGGCATTATTGATTTCTTTTGCAGCATAGCGATACAAGGTATCGTTGATTAAGGTTGATTTGCCAGAACCCGAAACCCCTGTGATGGCCGTCATTAAACCAACCGGAATACTAATGGATACCTTTTGCAGATTATTGCCTGAGGCTCCCTGAATTTTAAGCTGCTTATCGGGATCGTTATGGCCGCGCTGTTTGGGAACGGCGATTGATTTTTTACCAGACAGGTATTGCCCAGTGATTGATTTTGGGTTTTTAAGAATTTGCTCAGGGGTTCCTTCTGCAATAATTTCACCACCATGCACACCGGCACCGGGGCCAATGTCAACAACATAGTCAGCACTTAAAATAGCTTCTTCATCATGTTCAACCACGATAACGGTATTGCCCAAATCCCGTAGATAATTGAGTGTGTGCAGCAGCCGGGTATTATCACGTTGGTGCAGGCCGATGGAGGGTTCATCTAAAACATACATAACACCCACTAAACCGGCACCGATCTGGCTGGCCAGTCGGATGCGTTGTGCTTCACCACCGGACAAGCTATCAGCTTTGCGGTCGAGTGATAAATATTCGAGGCCAACATTAACTAAAAAATCCAGCCGCTGGCTTATTTCTTTAACAATTTTTTCGGCAATCTTTCCTTTGTGCCCACTCAATTTTAATTTTTTAAAGAACCGTTGTGTATCTTCAATCGCTAATGTGGTTATTTCTGGCAGGGTGGTTTCCTTTATAAAAACATGCCGAGCGGCTTCATTCAGCCGCGCGCCTTTACAGGTTGGGCAGGGTTGCTGGCTAATATATTTACCGAGTTCTTCACGTACCGTGTTGGATTCTGTTTCACGATAGCGGCGCTGCATATTATTAATAATGCCTTCAAAGGTTTGTACCTTTTTATGTCGTCGGCCATTGTCATTAAAATAGTGGAAGGTAATTTTTTCTGAACCACTGCCGTATAAAATCTTTGTTTTGACCTCGTCCTTTAATTTTTCAAAGGGCACATCCATATTAAACTTATAATGTTTAGAAAGTGATTCGACCATTTGAAAATAATAAATATTACGTCTGTCCCAACCACGAATGGCACCACTGCTTAAACTGAATTCCGGGTGTACCACAACGCGTTCTGGGTCAAAAAATTGATTAACGCCCAGGCCATCACAAGTTGGGCAGGCACCGGCCGGGTTGTTAAACGAAAAAATACGAGGTTCAAGCTCACTGATGGAGTAACCACATTCGGTGCAGGCATAGCGGGCAGAGAAAACAATGTCGCTACCGGCATCTTTTGCCTGGGTCTCATCCATATAAGCAATACGAGCCAGACCATTTGAAAGTTTAAGCGCCGTTTCAAAGGAGTCGGCCAGGCGTTGTTTTATATCTTCACGTACCTTGAATCGATCAATCACGACTTCAATGGTGTGCTTTTTGCGCTTGTCCAGAGTGTCCACCTGATCGAGCTCATGGATTAAGCCATCAATACGTGCACGAACATAACCATCGGCACGTAAACTGTTTAAGGCATGTTCGTGTTCGCCTTTTCTGCCGTCAATCACTGGTGCAAGTAACATCAATTTAGTGCCTTGCGGCATCGCTAAAACCTGGTCGACCATCTGGCTA
>QIKU01000116.1 GCA_003232015.1 Gammaproteobacteria bacterium | reverse complement strand
GGTTCGAGCCCGGGTCGGGGAGCCATAAACTATTGAAAATATTAGTAATAATAGCCACCCCAGAGGTGGCTTTTTATTGCTTTAGATCTGTGTCCGTACTCTGTCCGTATTTTGCAATTTTTGTTAATATAATTCATTGACAGTATTACAAGGAAAACTTGTTAAGGATCCCCGATGTTTGATATATTGCCTATACTTAATAGTGCTATTAAAGAGCGGCTTAAGCATTGAGTTTTAGGCGGAACAACCGATATATAGTTATATAAGGTTTATCAATAAAGAGGGTGTAGTCATGGCTGTAGAATCATCACCATTTAGAGGCGTACGCCTTACTGGTAAGGATGCTGCTGCATTTAGAGAGCAGATAAAAGCTAAACATGCTCCAAATTCAGCGGCTAGTAATGCGCTTGCAAATGGGCGTACTTTATTGAGGGGGCTACGCAATAACGGCATTGCTATGCTTAAAGTGAGCAAGTAATTACTGTTCCAACTGAATTCGCAATAAGACAAATCGAACCCGGTGATAATGTTGCCGGGTTTTCTTTAGGCGCTCAACAATTCCAACCTTTAAAAACCTTCCTCCAAAACAAAGCAAAAAATCACCACGAATGCAATCTAACGAAAACCTACGTAATTGTTGATACACAAGAATCACCAAGAATATGGGGATATATTTCAATGTTGTGTAGTTATGTTGAGCTTAGTGATGAAGCTCATCCTGGCGATGTTGAAGATTATACTTATAATGAGTTCCCAGCGATTAAAATCGCCAGACTTGCGATTGATAAACGAGTGCGAAAAAACGGTTTTGGAAAAGCATTAGTCGATATATGTATAGCTAGTGCCCATCCATAAACAGGCTTTTTTTAAAAATGGATCTGCTGGTAAAATTAGCCCTGCTCTTTGCTAATACAATATGATTCTAGCGAGTGTTTCATCTGGATTTCCGCTCATTTTAGCTTGTTTTCTGCATTTTTTCACATGCTTATCCATTCCAATAAGCAAAAACATAAAGGATTATTATTTCTGGCTCTATTTGGCTTTATCCGGATTCGAGTCGTGCTAAATGCATCAGGTTATAACTGAGTACAGATGACCAGACAAATGCTTTGAATCCATCATGACCTTTCCATTTTGCTTTACTTACACCAAACGCTCTTTTTAATTCAGAAATATTTCCTTCAATGCCTGCTCTGAAATTACGTAAACGTTTAAAGGTTTTTATTTTTACGCCCATGGCATGAAACGATATACCCACCCGCTTATGGAAGACGACTCGCTTAATACCCAGGCCTCTGCCCTTTGATACATTGTCCTGGCTGGCATAACCACCATCAGCAACAACGGACTCAGGAAGGCAATCAAAGTGTTTCTGGTGAGCATCCAGCACGGGCATAAACAGTTCTTTATCGGATGGGTTACCTTCTTCAATCGATAAGTATGTAATGAAGCCTTTCTTTTCAGTACTCAAATTAATCTTATGGCCATATTGAACATCACGAAACCCTTTAACGATAATGTCGGTATGGGATTCAAATAGGCTGACCAGCTTTTCTGATGAAGGTACATTTTCTTTTTTGATCACGCGGCGCTCGGTTTGATCGATTACTCTCAGCGCAAGATCTCTATAATGCTCGACGTCACTAATCCATTTCTGTTGAGACGCGGTGTCGATAGCAATATCTTTAACCTGCTGAAGACCTCTTTCAACTTGCCTTAATACAACCCTGATTAATTTCAGCAGATCTGGATAAAGTGCTTCTTTTATAGCGTTTTTCGCATTAAATATTTGAAACGCCAATGATTTAGACGCCTTTCTCTGATCAGTAAAGCGGAGCTTTTTTCCGGTTATATCACGACTCTTGGCCAAGTATCGGCTCAAGACTCTTATGCAATCATTCAGTAACTGGCTGTCACTGGGCGGCGTGATATTGCTCGCAACAACCGTGCTATCGATGCGTAATTTTTCCAGTGATAGCTTGCCTTTTTTAAGCCAGTTTACGGATAGCATACGGTGAACCTGCTCCAATGTTTCGGGTTTAATACGTCTGATTGTAGACTGTAAGGTAGACCTGCCGGGTGACATATGACCCGGTAGTCGCGTGAACGTTCGGTAGCTCATTGAATCAGATAAATGAAAAGCAAGCTGCTCATAGCTGACACCTAATTGTTGTTTTAACAATAAACACCTAAAGATACTTTCCACCGTTAAACCACATCGCCCCACTTTTTTACGTGAGCTGTCGATTAAGTCTGGTTCGATCAGGGACAGTATTTCAGGGTGTTCATCTAGGAGGCGGGACAATGTTTTAAGTCGAGCACCAAATTCGTGTTTTGAGTAACTTTCGAATATACTTACTTGAGCGTTGCGGGTTTCTCGCATGCTAAATCCTCTTGGTTTGTTTGTTTTTTTTCGCTAATTAAACTTAACATAATCAAGAGGATTTTTTTATCTTTTACAGTGATTTTTCCTTGTTGTTCAGTTGGTTATGGATTTATGGATGGGCACTAATTAATCCCAAATCTACATAAGCGCCCTCTCTAATTGTCACACTATTCCCGAGCAAGATTGCCACTTGACTGTTCATAATGCCCCATTTGTTGACGTTGCGAGTGTTAGTAAAGCAACCTGTTATCTGATCCAGACCGGAGAAAGACCTGCTTCTTGTCTAAAAGCTTTGATCTAAACAGCAGTACAACAAAAAAACCCGTAAACACTGGGCTTACGGGCTTTATTGAAACTGCATGAAACAGTTTGGAAATGAGGGATGATGCTTACATCATGCCGCCCATACCACCCATGCCACCGCCCATATCTGGCATTGCAGCACCAGCAGCATCATCGCTAGGCGCATCCGCAACCATGGCTTCAGTGGTAATCATTAAACCCGCAATCGAGGCTGCATTTTGTAATGCTGTACGGGTTACTTTTGTTGGGTCAAGAATACCCATTTTAATCATATCGCCGTATTCACCTGTTGCAGCGTTATAACCGTAGTTACCTTTACCATTTGCAACTTCATTAACAACAACAGAAGGCTCACCACCGGCATTGCTTACGATTTGACGAAGGGGTTCTTCCATTGCACGTTTAGCAATATTAATACCGACTTCCTGATCATGGTTAGCGACTTTCAGATCATCTAAGCTCTGAAGTGCACGAATAAATGCTA
>QIKU01000274.1 GCA_003232015.1 Gammaproteobacteria bacterium | reverse complement strand
TGTTGTGTTGCAACAACCTGAATTTTCCTGTTATGCATTATAGCCACATCCCCCTTGTCTACGGTGATGCTAAAGATCGAGCCTTCACCCGGTCTGGAATGCACTTCTATGGGATGCTTCAACAGATGCGCAATACGCTCAACAATAGCCAGCCCCAGCCCCAATCCTTTGCTGCGGTCCCTTTGCGGATTACCCAGCTGATAAAATTCATTAAAAATAGCGTGTTGCTTGTTCGCAGGAATGCCCACGCCGGTATCCATGACATCGATCCGGACAGATTCACTTAACCTGCTACATGAAATCGTGATCGTGCCTTTGTTCGTGTAACGAATGGCATTGGCAACAAAATTACGCATGATTTGCTCAAGCAATGCAGGATCGCTATACACTGCGTGTACACATGCCCTGAATTCCAATGAAAGTCCTTTCTCCCCCGCCGCCAGACTGTAATCGTTGGCCAGTTTTTCAAACATCAGCTGTAGATTAAAATGACTTTTTTCTGCTACCAGCACACCGGCTTCCAGACGTGATATATCCAGCAAAGCATTAAACAGGCTTTGCAGTGCATCGACTGAGGCTCTGATTTGATCCACCACCTTGCGCACCTTGGGGTACTTGATCGATTCATCCAGTACCGAAGTAAATAACATCAACGCATGCAGGGGCTGGCGCAGGTCATGGCTGGCAGCCGCCAGAAATTTTGACTTGGCGATATTGGCCTGCTCCGCTTCTTCCTTTTGAAAACTCAACTCATGCACCAGTTGCAGGTTTTCAAAACGCAGCTTGAGAGTTTCCACCAGAGAGCGATTAATATTGCGAGCAAAGAAAGGCATACCAAAGGCGTAGATAAAGGTCATCAATCCCAGTGCGGTATACATGCGCTCATCCTCCAGCAGGAACATAACGCCTATGGGCAGCATGGCAGGAACCACAAAGGCATAAAAAGCAGGCAGGTAAGCGGTCAGTGTCGATATCGCACCAGCACTCATGCCGGTCAATATCACCAGAATAAAAAGTTGATATCCCAGCGTATCCGGCAGATAAAACACCACCCCGGTCATCCCCCACAACGTGCCAGACAAGCCGGATCCCAATGCAAACACAAGCCCCCAGTGCGGAAAATAAGTATCAGGCGCACTTTTTTGGTACTGGCGTAAGACAAAGCCGCGCATAAACAAAACCAGATACAACAGAACAATCCAGATAATCAGGCTCTGCAAAGGAAACAATCCCCATAACCCAAACAACATGACAGCAGCCACCAGTGCGTTGATGATCAACACAGGCAACAGGTGGCTGGCCAGCATAGCGATTTGTTGCTGTTTGATTTCACCATGCTGCAACCCGGCTGTATCGCCAGTAGAATGATGTGCAGCCAAACGGTCTTGATACACGTTTTTTTATTAACCATGGGAGAGTAGAATATGGGAAGAATAAAACCCCTTTCTCTTCAAGTCTATGATTATTGAATAGCGAGAGAGAAAACCAGAGTACTGCGGCCTATGCGGTAACGGTAACGGTCAGAGCATCGACAAAACACCCTTAAAAGACAGCTAACACATTGTTTTTTATAGCCTTACCTGTCTAGTGTTTTAATGCAGGGAAATAGAGCCTTGAACGACAAGAAAACACGATTATGGGACTCGAAAATTTCACGTTACATTGAGAGCCTCTATGTTAATATTTCGCGAAAGCAGAAATACACATCACTACGCCGACTAAACTTACTACAGGGAAAAGCAATCCAACATGACAGGACTAAACCAACCAAGTTATTCAGCGGTAAAAAATAAATATGAAGCTTTACGCCAATTTTCTCGTGAAACTGCTCATGAAGAATTACCTGCTGTATTAACGAATAAAAAAAGACAGGCAATTCTAAAAAGCACGCTTACCTTTAGTGGGATTGGTGTTAATTGCATAAACGAGCTTAGAAAATGGGAAATGTCAGGCTCACGTCGTGTTGCGTGGGACTGGGATAAAGTGCTAAAAACATACAGACCAGAACCAAAACGCTTTGAAATAGCTATCTGGCACAATAAGCATTGGCTTTGTAGTGCAAGCATGGGGAAAACAACATCACAAGGGGGTAAATTACGTTTAGATGTAATCGAATCCAATCCCAATGGAACAATACTTGTTGGACTTGTTGCTGATATCAACATCAAATCATATGCGGCATATGCCAAGGCTATAGGTGCAACAGAATTACGCATAATGAGTCCAGTTAATGATACTGTTAAAGATTATTATTTGAGTAAAAAGGGATTTTCCTATAATAAAAAAGAAAATTTTTGCTTTATGGAGATATGAAAATGGCGAGTAAAAAAAGAAAAGAACTTGACCTTAATAATCCTGATGAAGTGAAAAAATTTAGGGAATATGTGAAAAAAATAATGAGCGAGCCTTTTGATGCTAAATCATTCCCTGATTTTGACGAAAGAGATGGTTTTTCTGATGTCGAAGCTCTACTGGCAGAAACAGAAGAAGACCGTTACCGTCAGGAACTAGACGAATATTCGCCAGAAGAACGCCGTGAGAAATTCAAGGTATATACAAAGGAAAAAGACGACGACAGTAAAGAGCCTTAATCGATTTAAACACCCTCTTTCACTATCGCCGTTGCAATGGGCAAAATAACCAGCGCCTGGTTGCTGATATCAATACCTTATCACATAAGGTTTACGCCAAAAAATATAGGTGCTACTAAATTGCGTATAATGAATCCTGTTAACCATGTAATTAAAAATTATTATTTAAGTAAAAAAAGGTTTTCCTAATAACCGAAAAGAAAACTTTTATTTTTTTGAAGGTATAAAAAATGACCGATAAAAAAAGAAAAGAACTTGACCTTAACAATCCTGATGAAGTGAAAAAAGCCCGCGAATATGCTAAAAAAGTAATGAGTGAGCCTTTTGATGCTGAATCATTCCCAGATATTGATGAAAGAGGTGTTTTGTCTGGTGATGGCGAAAAACTCCTTTCGGAAACAGAAGAAGATCGATACCGTCAGGAACTAGACGAATATTCGCCAGAAGAACGCCGTGAGAAATTCAAGGTATATACAAAGAGAAAAGACAAAGACAGTAAAGAGCCTTAATCGATTTAAACACTCTCTTTTCACTATCGCCGTTGCAATGGGCAGAACTGCCAGCGCCTGTAGGCAACTGGCTGCCTCACTAGAGATGAAA
>QIKU01000114.1 GCA_003232015.1 Gammaproteobacteria bacterium | reverse complement strand
TTCTATTTCGAGCTTTTGTGATTGAGGAACGGACGAAGACGGGCTGAAGCCGGGATGCAAAACAGGGAAGTTATTTCGTGCACGTTCCTAAACGAGTTTCTAAAATAAAGCGTCAATATGATACTTGACCCCTTTTTGAGGTAATTCACAATTCAAGACCTGCCCCCTGCAGAAGAGAAAACAGCTTCGGTGCGCATCGGGCTGATGAGAAGTTTTATTGAATGCTTTTCATGCATTTAAGTACAATCAGACAGTTAACCGTGACAAAGTAGAACTAAAAAACAATAAAAATCCATCAATAAAATGACTTATAACCCAGAGCTAAATGGCTTGGAATAAATAAATTTTGTGTAGCAATTATGGCATAAATAAACAATCCCATTTATTTCGTGAACATTGTCAGTGTATCTATAACAATACATAACATTTTGACATTCAGAACATATAGCAGGCACACCCCTTCTCGTTAATTCTGTTCTTACTTCCGATCTTGCTATAGAAAGACAAAAACCACCTATAATAAATATCGCAATTATTAATGTAACTAAATTTATATCAATGTCATAAGAGCTTCCTATAATAAATACTAAAATTGACAACAATATAACAATTAGACTAGCGTATGCACTATACGAGCTCCTTTTTTTTAGTTGATGCTCTTTGTTAAACTTTTGCTTAGAAGAATAATCAAATTTATATTTTTCTATGGTTTTCTCCGTTAACAGATCCTGCTTAATCCAGTTGTGGCACATTTTTTATTCCTTATATAGGGAGTCTATGACGTATTATCATAAGGCCACAGCGCCAAATTATCTGTGTCGCGGGCTTCCCGTATAGTTTTATCCTGCGCCTTGGTCGATTTTTCATTATCTGAACATTATATAGCTAATATTGTGTTCGTGTCTTTGAGTGCCGATCTTGATCTCAGTTGCAGAGGGATACCGACAATGTTGTCCGACCCTGCGATGGCAGAAAGTCTATGAATATTTTTTGAACTACCGCAATAAAGCGCACGGATGATGCGTTCTTCTTCACGGGCTGTCTCGCCCACGGTATACGGCTCGTACGGCCACCTGACACCACCTGAGCCGCTGCATTGCATTTCATCAAGGGATGCTCCACACATTTGCTGGAACTGGGACTTGTTCCAGGTTTGACTGCTAATGAGGATTTCTGCCACTTGTAAGTGCCTTTGTAGTGATAACGGGCCAAACGTAACCGCTGCAATCTACTGAATACGCGCCAGTATGCCGTCCAGTTCGTCAAGGCTGTTGTAGTGAATCACCAGCTTGCCATTGCCTTTGGGGGTATGTTGAAACAACACTTTGGCAGCCAGTTTTTGTGCCAGTTCGTTTTGCAGGCGTTTAATATCAGGGTCTTCTGTTGTAGTCGCCATGCGTAATTCGCGTTGGATTTGATTTGTCCTGTTTGCTTCAGTCGTAACCCCAGAAAAACTCGAACATTGTTAATAAAATAATCGCTATTCCAGACAAAGCAAACAGTGTATAAAACACGCGTGCCAATACCCGATCAAACACTGTGGTGTGTTTGTACAATACATCAGGATCTGCCTCAAACTGACCCATTCCCATCGAAATAGAGTTACGTTTAAGCCTTCGTGTAATTGTTTTTGGCAGTGCTAATGCTTGCGCCACATTAAGAATGTCTCACCCGCTCGCAAACTCTACGCCTAGCGCCTGCTTCGTTTCCGGGCTTTTTCTAAGCTTACGCACGGTAACTTGCCAAAAAATAACGAATAAAATTGCTGAAACAAATGCCACAGCAACAGCGACCCCCAATAAGGTAGAAAGACTCATAAGGACTTTATCCAACCCATTATATCGTCGTACCAGCTTCCGCTTTTATCTTTCACTATGACATTTGCTACTATAGAGGTGGTCGCCGCCACAACAATAAGCCCAACCCATCCAACAGGTGTCGCCACAGTTAAAAACATCAGCCCCACAGTGCCCACTTTCACAGCAACTGCGCCTGCCACCGCACTCGCGACAAAACTGCTCGATTCCACAAACAATTCCTTTTCCCAGTCACTCTCGGCTTTGTAGGCATTCTGCACATTGCCAATACGGCTGGCGAAATCAACCGCCACCAGTCCCGTACCCAGGGCTTTTCCGTATTTACTAAACCGACCCACAGCTCCCGCCTAGGCCACCGAGGCCAGTTGTAATTTCTCAATACTGCGACTGCTGCGGGCGATGTTTTTGGCACGAGTGATGTTGATCAATGGAACGCCTTTGCGGGCAAGCGCCTTCTGAGAGGCCATGGTCATGCGTAATTCGTGTTGGAACTGTTTCTGTATCTGCTCGAAAGCGACGTCATACTTTGTTTATTCTAAATATGAAAGAAACCAAGGCTCTTTGCATCACCCTTATTCAGTCGAAAATCCCAAGCCAATTCAGCATCATTAACATAATCAATGAGAATGCGGATGATATCCATAGCCAATAAAATACTCGTGCTAACAACCGATCAAATACAGTCGTATGTTTGTACAATACATCAGAGTCTGCCTGAAGCCTCAACCCTATAGACATAGAATTGTGTTTAATTCTTTGGGTCACGGTTTTTGGAAGTGCTAACGCTTGCGCCACATTGAGAATATCGAACCCACTCGCAAGCTCCAAGCCCAACACTTGCCGGGTTTCCGGGTTTTTTCTGAGCTTACGCACAGTAATCTGACCGAAAATAACAAATAAAACACATACGACAAACATCACAGCAAGTATCACCGATAAAATTGTCTGCACCAGAGTCATAAAGTGCTTATCCATTTCATAATACTGTCATACACACCTCCACTCTCTTCTTTTACAAAGTAATTCGCTCCCATAGAAGCAAAAGCCGCTACCACAATAAGCCCCACCCAACCCACAGGTGTTGCCACCGTTACAAACATCACAGCCGTAGTACCCAGATAAACTGTGCCAGCTCCGGCTAACGCACTCGCGACAAAACTACTCGACTCCACAAACAATTCCTTTTCCCAGTTACCCTCGGCTTTATATGCATTCTGCACATTACCAATACGACTACCCACATCAATGACAATCAAACCATTACCCAACGCTTTCCCGTATTTACTAAACCGGCCCACAGCCCCTGCTTGAGCCACTGAGGCCAGTTGCAGCCTCTCAATACTGCGACTGCTGCGGGCGATGTTTTTGGCACGGATGATGTTG
>QIKU01000203.1 GCA_003232015.1 Gammaproteobacteria bacterium | reverse complement strand
ACATAATGATTCCCCCCCAAAGGGAGCCGACCTCCGTGGGTTAGCTACATTGCAGCCAGTGCCATACTATGAAAGTGAAACATTTCATTAACAGGCTCGGAGGTCGACATGACACAATCTAATATACTTTTTATCGGTATGGACGTCCATAAGGAATCTATCGTTATTTCATTAGCAGATGATGATAGAAGCGAAGTGCGACGCTATGGCGCCATTGGTGGCACAATGGAAGACTTCAAAAAACTGTTACGCAAGCTGGTTTCAACGGGTAAAGAGCTTTTTTTCTGTTATGAAGCGGGACCTTGTGGTTATGAGTTATATCGTTATATTACCTCACAGGGCCATCAGTGCATTGTTGTTGCCCCCTCACTGATACCTAAAAAGGCGGGTGACAAGGTTAAAACGGATAAACGAGATGCAGATAATTTAACGCGATTACTGCGTTCAGGAGATTTAACCTCCGTTTATGTCCCCAGTGCAGAAGATGAAGCCATGCGCGACCTGAGTCGGGCACGAGAAGATGTTGTACTGGTGCTTAAAAGTTCAAAGCAACGGTTAAAATCCTTTCTACTACGGCATAACATTCGCTTTAACGGCTCTGCCAACTGGTCAGAAAAACACCTGCGCTGGTTAGCAGAAGATGTAAACATGCCATACCCGGCACAAAAGGTTGTTTTTCAGGAATACGTTAACTCAGTAACAGAGGCTAATGAACGGGTGAAGCGCCTGGAAAAAGAAATCCTGTTTCATGTAAAGCAATGGCGCTTGTATCCTGTGGTTGAATGCCTCATGGCCTTGCGTGGTGTCAGAATGGTCGTCGCTGTTACCATCATGGCAGAGCTCGGTGATTTAACCCGGTTTGATAATCCCAAGCAACTCATGAGTTTTTTAGGGTTAACACCCTCAGAACACTCAACCGGAGATAAGAAGAAAAAAGGGGCGATCACCAAAACAGGAAATCAACATGCACGGCGCGTATTAGTTGAAGCCGGATGGGCCTACCGGTTTTCGGCAAAGGTCAGTAAAGAAATGCAGAAGCGACAGGAACATATCCCTCTGCCTGTTCGAGACATTGCCTGGAAAGCACAGCTGCGGTTAACAAAGCGATTCAGAACCATGTCCAATAATGGCAAGCTAAAAAATGTTATTGTTGTTGCTATGGCAAGAGAGATCGCAGCCTTTATGTGGGCAATAGCACATGAGGTTCCCATTTTACCTCGTGACTAAAATTAACATAAGGCGATGCATTAAATAAAATAAGGAGACGAAAAAACATAAAAACAAACATAACTTTTTATATCATTGAATGTGAACATGCAGCCACGGTGAGAAGAACCCTCGAAGGCGTTAAGAGACAATCATAAAAAATTGATTCTCGTTCCTGGATAGAGGCAGCTTCGCGACGTACCCAAGTAAGGTAGGTAACCAATCCACGCATATCAGCACGATCAACCGTCGTTTTACTGGCTCCGTGTTCACACTCAATGATATAAAAAGAGGTTAACCAGAATATTATTGGTTTAGATGGCTATTGTCTGTTGACAGGGGGAATCATATCAACGCCTTGCTCAGTGGCAATTTAAAGTGGCGCGTTTTTGCGAAAGCAAAACAAGTGCCGCTTTAAATTGTCCACTGGAGCTATTTGTTAGCTGATTTATCTACAAGCTTGCCGTCGATAAATTTATGCAAAATACTAGACACAAATGTTTGATAAGGCATACCCTCCATTAATGCCTTGGCTTGCAAAGAGCGCAGATCTCTGGATGACAGCCTAATGTTTATACGAGCGTCTTTTTTAAATGTTGCCTCAGCAACAGATACATGACGCTTTATTTGTTGCTTTTCTGTTTTGGATGTTCTTAATTTTCCTGATTCAAATGCATCAAGAATTTCTTTTTCATATGGGTCTAATTTAGTCATTGTCATCACCTACATATTGCTTAGTCGCTTTTCGACTAGGAATAATTGTTTTAAGAAATATTTGATCCTTATCTTCAACGTATGGAACTAAATAGGCGTAATCTTCGATTAAAACAACTGAAACTTTTTGATTAGGGTATTTTTTGGTATTTGGATGGTCGTAAACTGCCACTTCATTACCTAATTGAATATTAAGGATTATTTCTTCAAATGAGACGCCTCTCTCCTTTTGAAGTAATTCATTTTTTTCCGAATTCCAAGAATATACCTTCATTTACGAAGAATAGCACAATGTGTGCATTTTGTCATCTACAAAGCTAACGCCGAGCTAACTGGCAACCGACCCGAGCAAAGCGAGCGGTGGGTTGTCCAAGCAGTGCATGGTAATGCACTGCGGGTTAAGCGATTTGTTAGCTGCAAGTTGCCCCCGTGAACCTTGTTCTGTTTTGTTGCTTCGCATTTTGGAGTTCCTTTGCCTTGGTGGTTTTGATTTTACACTTTTTACTAATACCCGCAATCACAGACTAGAAAGTTTCGTATTTTGCTTGCACCTTCACGCTACCGCGATAATAACGATTGCAACGATCGTTGTTTGAACTTGAAGCCAGTAAGATGCTTTGGCTGCCCTATTGTGATTACGCTTTTTAAATTCTTTTTGCTACTAATTAATTACAGCTAACGCCCTAATAACCGGCAATTATTTCAGTGGGCGTTTTTTGCCCACTGAAATAATTGTCCGAGTTTATTTGTTTGTTAGAAGTGGCTGCCATTAGTTTATAGTACGCTTTAATAGTATGAAAACGAATTGCTTTTATTTTATGCTTTTAAACAGGCACTTATGTTTTATTATTGAATGACAATTTTTCAGTAGTCTGTTATTTTCTAATGCCAGACAATGCAGTAAAAGGTGACAGAAGGAATTCACTACACTTCTCATTCCCTGGCTATTGCCTTTGTTTTTTACTGACTGGCAATCATTTTGATTTTAAATCTATTGACTTCTAACGTTTTTAATAACCGGCGATTATTTCAGTGGGCGTTTTTTGCCCACTGAAATAATTGTCCGAGTTTATTTGCTTGTTAGATGTGGCTGCCATTGATTTATATTACGCTTTAATAGTGTGAAAACGAATTACTTTTGATTTTATGCTTTTAAACAGGCGCTTATATATAATTATTGAATGATGATTTTGCAGTAGCCATTTATTTTCTGATGCCAGATAATGCAGTAAAAGGTGAAAGAAGCAATCTCCTGACTTCTCATTTTCGTTGCCATTGCCTTCATATT
>QIKU01000155.1 GCA_003232015.1 Gammaproteobacteria bacterium | reverse complement strand
GCACTGGCGCAGCAAGATATGAAAAAACTGATCGCATATTCTTCTATTTCACACATGGGTTTTGTCACACTTGGCTTCTTTATTATTTTTGCCATCGCTCAAAAAGACGCCAGCATGGCCGGTGCGGCGATGGGTATTGAAGGCGCTATTGTGCAAATGATATCGCATGGTTTTATTTCGGCCGCGATGTTTTTCTGTGTCGGCGTGATGTATGACCGTATGCATTCACGAAACATAAATGACTATGGTGGTGTTGTTAATACCATGCCTGTTTTTGCCGCTTTTATGGTGTTGTTTGCGATGGCCAATGCGGGCTTGCCCGGCACTTCCGGTTTTGTCGGTGAGTTTATGGTGATACTGAGTGCCTTTAAGGCAAACTTCTGGTATGCCTTCCTTGCGGCATTAACCTTAATTGTAGGTGCGGCATATACCTTATGGATGGTGAAGCGCGTTTTGTTTGGTGAAATTGCAAATGAAAAGGTTGAGAAGTTAAAAGATGCTAATGGGCGCGAAATACTGGTTTTAAGTATACTGGCTGCCACCGTCCTGTTCTTTGGTATTTACCCGGCTCCACTTCTTGAAGTGATGAGCCCCAGTGTTGAAAATTTGCTACAGCATGTTATGCAATCAAAATTAAATTAATTGTTGTTTAAGAGATAAAGATAATGAGTTTCGAAATACCTGATGTAATGCCCGCACTGCCAGAAATATTCATTTTGAGTATGGCGTGCATTATTTTGGTGGTTGATTTATTTTTAAGCGAAAAAAGCCGCGGTGCAACCTATATGTTATCGCAGGCGACACTAATTATTGCCGTACTTATAACCGTTGCAACCTTTAGCGAAGCATCAGTTTTAACCTTTAGTGACACTTTTGTAAGAGATGGTATCGCCGATGTTCTCAAGATTGCCGTTTATATTGCAACCTTTATGGTGTTTTTATACGCTAAAGATTACCTGAAAGATCGTGGCTTGTTTAAAGGCGAATTTTACACACTTGGCCTGTTTGCCGTGTTGGGAATGATGATTCTTATTTCTGGGCATAACTTTTTAACTATTTACCTCGGTCTGGAATTACTTTCGTTATCTTTATATGCCATGGTCGCAATGCATCGTAATTCGGCGCAGGCTTCTGAGGCGGCAATGAAGTATTTTGTGCTGGGAGCCATTGCGTCGGGCATGTTGTTATATGGTATGTCGATGATTTATGGTATTACCGGCAGTCTGGACTTGGCTGTTATCAGTGCCAATGCGGCCAATGTGAGCGATAATATTGTTCTTGTTTTTGGTATTGTATTTTTAATGATTGGTGTGGCGTTTAAACTCGGTGCGGTACCTTTCCATATGTGGGTGCCAGATGTTTATCAGGGGGCTCCCACTGCCGTCACTATATTTATTGGCTCGGCGCCTAAATTAGCGGCCTTTGCCATGCTGATGCGTTTGTTAATGGATGGTCTGGGTACCGTCAGTGCGCAATGGCAGGATATTCTGATTTTACTGGTGCTGTTGTCGCTTGCGGTGGGTAATATTGTTGCGATTGCACAGGTCAATATTAAACGCATGCTGGCTTATTCAACTATTTCTCATATTGGTTTTTTAATGCTTGGCATTGTAGCGGGAACAGAAGAGGGCGTAGCGGCCTCGATGTTTTATGCAATTACCTATACGTTGATGTCACTGGGCGGCTTTGCAATGATCATTCTTTTAAGTCGTAAAGGCTTTGAGGCCGAAAAACTCTCTGACTTTAAAGGCTTAAACCAACGTAGCCCCTGGTATGCCTTTTTAATGTTGATCCTGATGTTTTCTATGGCGGGGGTTCCGCCTTTCCTTGGTTTCTGGGCAAAGTTGTCGGTTCTCAGCGCGGTTATTTCAGTTGATCTTATCTGGTTAGCGGTTGCGAGTGTGATCTTCTCCATTATTGGTGCTTTTTATTATCTTCGTGTCATTAAAATTATGTATTTTGATAAAGCCGAAAGCAGTGAATCCATACACTGCTCTAAAGATATGTCGTTGTTGATCAGTGTGAATGCACTGGCTGTACTGTTAATTGGTTTATTCCCGGGTGGGTTATTGAGCCTTTGCCTAAGCGTGGTTTCAGCCAGTTAGCTTTAAGCAAACGGAGCTTACATTTATGAGCAGCAATGTGTTTTTATTACTTGGTTTTTCAATTATCTTTGCGAACATCCCCTGGCTGAGCGAGCGTTTCTTTATCGTTTTTACCCCTCCTTTTGGTGGAAAAAAGCGCACCTGGATGAGGCTGCTGGAGTGGTTTGTTTTTGCCTGCCTTGCGGTGTTGTTTGCCTGGGGGCTTGAACAAAAATCAATGGGCATGGTTCATTCTCAGGATTGGGAGTTTTATACCATATTCTTGAGTTTATTTGTCGTATTTGCTTTCCCATCCTTTATTTACCGGCATCTAATTGTGCACCTTCTAAATAGAAAATCCTTATAAAACAATAGCATATCTTTGTTGTTGCACTTTGCACCAAGAATAACCGAGTATGTTGCATAACTACTAAAAATTAGAAAGAGTTGCTAAACTTATTGCAAAATGCAATTAAGAAGTAATTTATTAATGCCGTTACGCTTAAAATTTTTCCTGGTTTTTTCCCTGCTGACAAGTATTCCATTACTTATTCTGTTGTTTGGCGTGGTTGATCGCATGGAAGTTGAAATTACGCAGCGTACGGAGTCTGAGCTACAAACCACGCTGGATAAAATGGCAGGTGAAGTGGAGTTAATTCTGAATAGCCAGAAGTCTATCGCTAATGGTTTGGCAAGAGTGCCGGCGGTACGTGAATTTGCATCCAGTCATGCTCTGGAAGCCTATCGAAAAAACCCCGATTTGTATAAGCAACGTGCCGAGATCCTGGAACAGTTTTTTACTAATTACCAACATTCCGTAACCAGCATTCAGGCACTTCGATTTCTTGATAACAGTGGTAAGACTCTGGTTAAAGTTAAAGAAGGTAAGCCGGTTGTAGCTAAACTTTTTGATGAAAGCTCGCAACGAATGTATGTGGCGAATCAGTCTTCGCGTCAATTCTTTCAGGATGCAATAAAAGGTAATCAGAAAGTTATTATGTCAAACTTTGAGCTTGGCCAGGTTGTACCGGGGGATGATTTTTGTCCGGCAATGGTGCGTTATTCCGTTCCGATTAAAAATGAGGTTGATCAAGTAGAAGGTGTACTCATTGTTAACATGTGGGGACGGCGAGTGGACTCAACGATGGAAGCG
>QIKU01000025.1 GCA_003232015.1 Gammaproteobacteria bacterium | reverse complement strand
AGACGATCTTCTACCGCCATTGGCGGCGGCAGTGACAGATCAGCCCATGCAGCAAATGGCAATAACCATATCAGAAAAAACAGGTAATACTGTTTCACGGGGTAAGCACGTCGCGGACACACTGCCACTGCACCAGTTTCTGCTCAAATGAGAGTGAAGCATGTGCGGGGCTGGTGGAGGGTAGACGCCGCGTTTCAAGGACAATATTGTGCTCAGATAACGTGGGCACAACATGGCGTTTAAATGCACTCTCTGCCTGAGCGCCATTAAAAAACAGATGTTGTATTGATGGGCTCTTGACAAAAAAATCGACAAAGTTATTAGCAACAATTGATGACGATTCAATCGAAGAGTCGAGACTCCCTTCACGTTTACAGTTTTGCATCACATCCCACAACGCAATTCTGTTCTCCTGTATCAACATTAAACGCTCTTCATAACTCAGATGTCGTGGTGTATTAAAAAGCTGATAGATAATCGGCCAGAAGACGTTACGTGGGTGGGCATAATATTGCGTGACATCCAGCGATGCCTGTCCCGGCATTGAGCCGAGGATTAATACCGCAGCACTGTCCGCCACCACTGGGGGAAAGCCTGTAATCATCGTAACTTTATCGTTTCTCATTGCCACAACCACCCACTCCCCTGCAAGCTTCTGATTTTGATTGCCAGATAACCATTATTAACGACAAACAGCAATCCAGCCATTCGCGTTTTGTTTAGATGGGTCATTATGGCCCGTGAATTGCAGTAACTACAGACAAGGCCAAATGATGCAACAATCGCCTGGTCATAATCACGAAACAAGGTGGAGATAGTACCCATGGCAGCACCCATTTCTAATAATAATCCAGCACTTATCGATCATAGAAAGGCGGAAGGCTCCTCCAGTGAGGCGGCTGATAACGGAAATAGAGCGGCGCCTAGCGGCGAAGAAACGGCCGCCAAACGGCAAGATGATGCCGTTAGCGTCAGCAATGCGGCACAGGCACTCGGCAGTTCCGCCACCAGCGCTGGCACAGGGAATGTCAGCAGTAGTGAGCAGGCTGCTGAACTTGCACAGAATATCGCTTCATTTTTTGCCGAAAATGGTGTGGGCGCACTTGCCGCACACGGCAACGGTAACACAGGGCTGGCATCACTGTTAAGGGCTGGCTAAGAGAAAAACTTTAAATGGAGATCATGCGGCCTGCGGCCATTCTACAATATCCTTGTAAACGGAGTCAGGGGTGAATTTACGCATGTAAATGATCACTTTTTAATGTAGAAATGGTGGATTTCAGCAGTAAAGCTGGGTGGTTACCATTGAAAATAAGTGCTGATTCCACCCCAGGCTTCAGAAGCAGTCTCAGAAGCCTTCCGGTACACCTCTTAATATTTCACACTGTGCGCGACAACCGCCCCACAAAAACATTGTTGATCCCGCGGCCCTTACTGGGCTTGTTGCTGCATGGCTCCAGATAAAGAGCTCGCATCCCCCTTGATGCATCAGGCGTTGTACTAATTTCGAAATATCCCCCAAATATTAGGACGTAATATCACAAATATGCTTGAATGTAGCGGTTGGTGTTAATAAATCAGAAGTTCTTTAGGATAATGACATCGAGCTATTATTTAATGAAGGATAAATATTGGATACAGATATCATTGTTATTGGCTCAGGCGCAGGTGGGTTAGCTGCTGCTTTACCCTTGGCTCAGGCTGGCGAACGGGTTATTGTTATTGAGCAACATAATGTGCCGGGTGGGCTTTGCCATAGCTTTAGAAAAAACGGCTATCGCTTTAGTCCAGGTATTCACTATGTGGGGCAAATTGGCGAGGGCGGCTCGATGCGTAAAATTTACGAAGGGCTGGGAGTTGCCGACGACCTTGTTTTTTTTGAGATGAACCCTGATGGCTATGAACATATCCAGATTGGATCACAATTTATGGATATTCCCAGCGGTAAAAAAGCAACGATTGAGCGCTTCAAACAGCGCTTTCCTGCTGATGCGCAAGGGATTGATGATTATTTTTTTTTGGTAGAAAAGATCTGCAATCAATTGTCTGTTGTTCCTGAAACCCGAAGTCTTCGTGAATTTTTAACCATCCCCTTTAGAACCAGAGAGATGGGGCGTTATGGCTTATTTTCTTTAAAAAGAACACTGGATGACAGGATTGCTGATCCTGTATTAAAATCTTTTCTTTCCATTCAGTGTGGTGATCATGGCTTGCCACCATCGAGAACCCCTTTTGCGTTGCACGCGGCCGTTACAGGGCATTATCTTGACGGGGCTTATTACCCTAAGGGCGGTGGACGAGCCATCCCCAGAGCATTTGTGCGAGGATTAAAAAAACACAAAGGGAGCATACTTTTATCAACCACTGTGGAAAAAATTCTTACCGAAAAGAGTAGAATAGGGCGACGGGCTATCGGCGTTCGACTTGACGATGGTACTGAGATTAGAGCTAAAAAAATCATTTCCAATGCGTCTCCAAAAATAACTTATGAACATCTGGTAGGTCGGGAATTTCTTAGTAAAAAACTACAGAAAAAACTGGATAACTTTACTTATACGCCAGCTGCGCTGGTGCTTTACATAGCGACAGATCTCGATTTAGCTGGCATGAATATGGATTCTGGGAATTATTGGTATACCTCCTTCACTGATATTGAGGCTTATTACAAACAAAGCCAATCTCTAAGCATCGTTAATGCTGAAGAGCTACCTGGTGTTTTTGTAGGGGTAACCAGCCTTAAGGATCCTGATAGCTTCAAAAATGGGCATCATACTATTGAAGCTGTGAGCTTTATATCTTATGACATATTTAAACAGTGGCAATATACGGCTTACGGTCATCGCCCTGCTGAGTATCTTGCACTCAAGCGAAAACTCACCACGTCCATGCTTAAAACCATAGAACATATTATTCCAGGACTTTCTAATCATTTAATTTATTGTGATTTAAGTACGCCGTTAACGAATGATCACTATGTTAAATCTACGATGGGTAGCTGTTACGGAACAGAAAAAACCTTGCGTCAATTTGGCCCTTTCAGCTTTAAAGGTCGATCTGAGATTAAAAATCTTTTCCTTTGCGGTGCCAATACAACTGCACACGGTTTATCCGGTGCAACAGCTTCAGGAATGGGAATTGCATCTACCTTACTTTCCTGTCGTCCGAGTGAGCTATTGAAAAATACCGGTCAAACATTAAAGATCAAGTGATTATTAAAATGGCATGTTTTTTTGCGGAAACTACCTGAAGCCGCGTTAAAATTGATGGGTTGTTCGTTGTCAAAA
>QIKU01000010.1 GCA_003232015.1 Gammaproteobacteria bacterium | reverse complement strand
CGCATTCTTTCTGCACTCGCTATAAAATTCATTGTCACTTAGTAATTTGATAGCTGCTTTCACTATCTCTCCCTTATCCACCGGAGCGATTACCGGGATAAAATTAGCCTTATCGAGCATTTGTACAATTGAAACGTCAATACTTTCCACCACACCCACATGGCCAATATCAACAATTTCTGAGGCATTCATTTCAGAATTGGATTCATCAAACTGTATCTTGCGGGCACGAATTAAGTCCCCGTCTTTACCGGTTAAGCCAACGGCTTTGCCACCATGGGTGTTTATCATCGCAACAATTTCTTTATTAACCAGCCCACCTAAAACCATTTCAACCACGTCCATGGTTTCGCTGTCGGTAACGCGCATACCATGAACAAACTGACTGTCTTTGCCCAACCTTTTTAAAACTGACGCAATTTGAGGGCCACCACCGTGCACCACCACCGGGTTCATCCCCACCAGTTTCATTAATACAATATCACGCGCAAAGGACTGCTTTAATGCCGCATCGGTCATTGCATTGCCACCGTACTTAATCACCATGGTTTTACCCTGAAAACGCTGGATATAGGGCAGCGAAGTATTTAATACATGTGCAATGTTTTTTGCCTGGTCGTTTGAAAGGCTCATAATTTTTAGTTAGTTAATGTTCACTTCGTTGATAGTGAAGTAATGGTAACTGAGGGAAAAGGGAATAACAATAGAAAGGAAAAATTATTAACCACGAAGAAGAGCACTTCGTGGAGCAGTCTTCGTGGTTAATAATATTTAAAATATAAATCAGAAAGGCAATACCAAGGTATCATCCACCGCGAGCAGTACCTCTTTAAACTTGGCCTGTATTTTTTCCATCGCTTCTTTGGTCTGGCCTTCAAAGCGCAGAACTAAACAAGGCGTGGTGTTGGATGCACGTACCAGCCCCCAGCCATCTGCATAGTCGGCACGAATGCCATCTATCATGGTAATATTGGCTTCGCCAAAGTCGGCGTTATCAAGTAATTTTTCGATAAAGGCATGGTGTGCGCCTTCTCGCATTTTAATTTGTAACTCAGGCGTATTCACCGAATCAGGCAGGCTGGCAAATACAACCCGTGGCTGGCGAACGTCGGCCGCTAAAATTTCCAGTAAGCGTGCACCACTGTATAGCGCATCATCAAAACCGTACCAGCGTTCTTTAAAGAAGATATGGCCGCTCATTTCACCGGCCAGCAACGCACCGGACTGTTTCATTTTTGATTTAATCAGTGAATGCCCTGTTTTCCACATTAATGGCTCACCGCCTTTTTCCCAGATCACTTTGGTTAAATTGCTGGTACATTTAATATCGAAAATAATTAGTGCTCCGGGGTTACGTAGCAGCACATCTTCTGCAAATAACATCAGTAAACGATCCGGCCAGATAATATTGCCGTCTGAACTGACCACACCTAAACGGTCGCCGTCACCGTCAAAGGCCATACCCAGGTCAGCTTTATGCACCTTAACCGCTTCGATTAAATCGACAAGATTTTTAGGCTGACTGGGATCCGGGTGGTGGTTTGGAAACTTACCGTCAATATCACAATACAGTTCAATAACTTCACAACCCATTGCGTTATACAGGCGCGGCGCAACACCACCGGCCACACCATTACCGCAGTCAATCACAATCTTAAGGGGCCGTTTGAGTTTTACATCCGACACAATGCGGTTAAGGTATTTTTCTAACATTGGCACGGTTGAATAACTGCCAGTACCCGTTACAAAATCATCAAGCTCAATACGCTTTCTTAAAACCTGAATACTGTCTTCGGCCAGAGTTTCACCGGACAGGACCATTTTAAAACCATTGTAGTCCGGCGGATTATGGCTGCCAGTTAACATGACACCCGAACCATTGGTTAACTCATGTGCGGCAAAATAGAGTAACGGTGTCGGCACCATGCCCACATCAACAACATCAATACCCGCTGATAAAATACCTTTTACTAAAGCCTGCCCAAGTTCCGGCCCCGATAAGCGGCCATCACGTGCAAAAGCAATGCTACTTGCACCACGCGTGGACGCTTCACTGCCTAGAGCCTTACCAATAAGTTCAGCATACTCGGCAGTTAAACTGACACCAACAACACCACGAATATCATAAGCTTTAAAAATTTCGGCCGGTGGATGTGGTGACATGACTTTATTCATCGATGCTTCTGCTGTTTCCTGAATGGACTGTTTTAAACTCTGGCTACTTTTCTGTTTTTCTTTGTTACGTTGTTGTTCAATTTTTTGCATGGCAGCTTCGTCAAGCTCTTCAACTTCCATCGATGCGCTCGATGCATACATGGCCGCAGAATCAAACTCCATTTCCATGCTTGCCGCACTCACACTATCTGGATCAGAGTCTCTTTCACGATCATGCCCCTGACCGGCAAGAACATCATTTAACTGTTTCGCGGCATCATTAAATTCTTTCATTTCCATTTTATACTGGTATTTCTTATCACCTCGCAACGTGCTAACAACCAGCCCGACTAAATTATCAATATCGGATGTTAATGCGCGGCTTAATGAACGCCAGGACAAATAAACAATAACCGCAAATATTCCGACACCGGTAAACAATAAGATATAGGTTAATAATCGATCGTACTTCGCATCAATACTCGCGCTCGGCCAAATCCTTATTTCCCATTGCGTACCCTGTACCTGGTACTTGTGCGGTGCATCATTCACACGCAAGGAAATATCCCCAGTTTTGCCAATTAATAAGGTGTTATGCGACGACCCGGCTATTTGATAAAGTTCCACATAATCAACAATATTACTGAGTTTTAACCATTTATTCAGCATATTAACGTTAACCACAAGTTGCACATGACCGATGACTTTTGTATTCGCTGCATTTAAAACGGGATGCACAAAATCAATATGTTGCTGCGCGGTACCAAACACATGCGTTTCCACACCCGGTGGACGTTTAGCTTCACGCGACTTATTAAACATATCCACGCAGGCAAAACCAATATAGGGTGTTGTGCGTTGCGAAGGCCGTAAGCCACCTTCTTTTAAAAGCCGGACACGTAATGCATTTGGAAAAAGCTTAACCAGTTGCATCTGGCGTTTGACTATTTTTTCTGGATTATCTGACAGGATGACTTCACGTGTTTGCGGATCTTTGGCAATCACCGCCAGCCCTTCGGTGTAACTGGCAATGGATAAACTTAAGTGACTTGAAAACTGATCGGCCGCACTGCGTTCAATCGTGCTGCTCTGGCTATCGATAATATTCAGTGTGCTCCAGCGCATGATATTAAAGCATCACCACAAAGGTTGCACTGAATAATACAAACGATAACAATGAAATGGTGTTTAAGGTGAGACCACCTTTTTTAATTCCGCCTTTTTTGCGGCGTTTTGACGTGCGTAATGGTTTATCCTGTTTTGCCATTCGATTTACTGTCCCTCAATCCCTAATTATTTCGTTATTTTTATCCGCGACCGGTATGGCCAAATCCACCTTCCGCACGTTCACTTTCATTAAACTCGGCCACAATATCAAACATGGCCTGTACCACCGGCACAAACACTAACTGCGCAATACGTTCGCCGATGTTTATCGTAAAAATATCGCTACCCCGATTCCAGCAGGAAACAAATAACTGCCCCTGATAATCCGAGTCAATTAAACCCACCAGATTACCCAGTACAATGCCATGCTTATGGCCTAAACCTGAGCGCGGTAGAATCACCGCTGCAAGTGACGGCTCACCAATATGAATCGCCATGCCAGTGGGCAGTAAATGGGTTTCCCCCGGGTGAATGGTTAACGGCTCATCCAGACAGGCGCGCAAGTCAATGCCAGCAGAACCCGCCGTTGCATAGTCCGGTAATTCAATTTCTTTACCCAAACGTGCATCTAATATTTTTAACTGAATCTTTTGCATAACAACCCTTTTGTGCAAGTTGTATTAAACCTGAAAAGCTGTTTAATTTAATTATTATTATCACTGCCACTGGTTCTAAGCTGAACCACATTTTTAACATTGCGCTGTTCATTGTTGAGTCTACCCGACTGAACTGCATTATCATACTGCGATGCAATCAAGGCGACCAGCTCCCTTGCCAGCCGGGTTTTACTGGAAACACCTAGCTCAAGTTCACCGCCTGGCCAGAATAATTTTAGAGCATTATTGTCACTGCCAAAGGTACCACTGGTTTCGGTGGCGGCATGCCCGACCCAGTTTGCAGCTATCATTTCAACACCTTTATCTTTTAGCTTTTGGCGTGCATGTTGCTCGAGATTTTCAGTTTCTGCAGCGAAACCGACACTGAACAACCAGGGACTTTGACGTTTAACCGTAGCTAAAATATCCGGGTTACGTTGTAGCTGTAACATCATGCTATCGGCTGATTTTTTTATTTTCTCGGTCTGCGCCACCACCGGGCGGTAATCGGCCACTGCCGCTGCCGCAATCAATATATCGGTTTTGTGTGCAAAAGCTTGAACCTGCTCCAGCATTTGCTCGGCAGTTATAACATGAACAGTTTTAATTGCGTGAGATAGCGATGCCAACAGGCTGTTATCCACCGGGCCGCTAATCAGTATCACTTCGGCACCGGCTTCCAGCGCAGCGGTTGCCAGTGCGTAACCCATTTTACCGGAACTATGATTAGACAAATAACGTACCGGATCGAGCGGCTCCTGTGTGGGGCCAGCCGTAATTAATACCGTTTGGCCGGTTAAGCTGCCGGTTGCAAAGACATCGGCCAGTGCATCAAGTAAAGCATGAGGCTGCATAAGCCGGCCTTCACCCACCTCGCCACAGGCTTGTTCACCACTGTCAGGGCCAAACAACAACACGCCACGGCTGCGTAAAGTTTGCACGTTCGTTTGGGTCGCGGGATCTTTCCACATTTGCTGGTTCATGGCTGGCGCCAGTGCCAGCGGCACATGGCTGGCTAAACACAACGCGCCCAGTAAATCATTGGCGCGCCCCAGACAAAGCCGGCTGATAAAATCGGCGCTGGCCGGTGCAACCAGAATCACGTCAGCCCAGCGAGCCAGTTCAATATGCCCCATGGCGGCTTCAGCATCATTATCTAAAAGGTGTTGATGAACAGGGTTGCCGGAGAGTGCCTGAAAGGTGAGTGGTGTAACAAATTCGGTGGCGCCCTGCGTCATCACCACACGCACGTCGGCTTTGGCTTCGCGCAAACGGC
>QIKU01000146.1 GCA_003232015.1 Gammaproteobacteria bacterium | reverse complement strand
TATCGGTGCTATCTGCTATCTTGATGAAGTGGTCGAAGCGCGGCAGGATACCATTTGAGCGTTGTAATTCAAAAGCCGCTACATGATTCCCAAAACTGCCTACCCTATGGTGATTTTTACCATGCACATCATTGGCCAGCGCACCTGCAACAGTAACAAAACGTGTGCCGGGAGTAACAGGCAAAAACCAGCCTCTGGGAACAATCACCGACAGCAAATCGTCAAAGGTGACACCGGATTCACAACGGATAATCCCCGCATCACTATCAAAACCAAGAATATGATTAAGCTGGCAAGAATCAATGATTACACCGTCTTTGTTCAAACAACTATCCCCGTAGCTTCGCCCCATTCCATAGGCAAGATAAGGCGCATCATCAAAATTTATTTTTGAATTAGACCATGGATAACTCATAACCTCTTTAGGCTGATGCCGAGGATAGTGCCCCCATGAAGGAAAATCAAAATGAGCAGGAAAATCCGGTTTATTTCGGAAAAAAGCCATACATATTATATCGCAGCTAATACACTAACCAGGCAGACAATCATAACGATATAACTGGCCTTGTCTTTTAGTGCAAATAAAACAGGATCTTCATATAGCAGGCCCCGATTTGCAATAAGCCAAATACGACTTAACCAGTACAATATTGCCGGGATGACCAGCCATAACCATATAGGCGTTGAATATTTTGCCGTCACTAATGGGTCATGGATATAAAGCGCAATCACTAAAATGGCGATGTAACTGGATACTATACCCATTTTAGATATTAAATCGGCATCGCCCACTTCATAGCCTCGACGTGTCATTTTTTCTTCATTCCGCTCTTCCATGTTTTTTAATTCAATAAAACGCTTCAACATTGCCAAACTAATAAACAGGAACAGTGAAAACACCAGCAACCAGTAAGACAGTTCTTCATTAATTGCATAAATACCCGCGATAATACGTAAGGTATATAAACCACCTAATATCAGCACATCAATAATAGCCAGCTCTTTTAACCCAAAAGAATAGGCAAAGGTAAGAATGAAATATGCCAAAAAAACTAAAACAAATTCCTGGTTAACCAGTAACGCAACTGCAAGAGCAATAACGAATAAAAACAAGGCTGCCATTTTTGCTGCAAACGGCGGCAATTGGCCAGCGGCAATTGGCCGGAATTTTTTAACAGGGTGTTTTCTATCAGACTCGACATCGCATAAATCATTAATAATGTAGACACTCGATGCACATAAACTAAAAGCAACAAAAGCAATTAGTGATACAGAAACCATATCGAGATCTGTATAGGTATGTGACAACAACAGTGGGACAAAAATCAGTATATTCTTTACCCACTGATAAATCCTCATTTCTTTAATTATAGCTATTATCATTGAATGGTCTTGGTTAAATCTAAGTCTGGAATTTAATACAAAGCAAAGCAGCTTAAGGTTTAAGCTTGACTACTTTATCATTGCGCGGCTTCAATTGGGTTTGCTCTAACTCTTGTACATTTTTAAACCACAGGGTATCCATTATTTCTTTGCTGGGTGTATATTCAGGAACAACCTGCATCATCAATTTTACAATTAATTCACAGTTATAATGGCTACAGGCCTTGTCTAATTTTGTCATATAATCTTTAACCTCGTCAAACGAAACACAGTTTTCCTCTGCGCGCTGGATTCGAGGATGGGATGTTTTTACAACATTATTCCCAATTAATAATTCTTCATATAATTTTTCACCCGGGCGTAAGCCAGTGAATTTTATTTCGATGTCAGCCTCACTTTTCTGCTCATCACTCACATCCAGCCCCATTAAATGAATCATTCGATGAGCCAGATCTAATATCTTAACAGGTTCGCCCATATCTAAAACAAAAACATCCCCACCCTGCCCCAGCGAACTTGCCTGAATAACAAGCTGGGCGGCTTCAGGAATCGTCATAAAATAACGAATAATATCAGGATGTGTCACCGTAACCGGGCCACCCGATAAAATCTGTTCACGAAATAAAGGCACCACTGAACCAGAAGAACCTAGCACATTACCAAAACGAACCATACAAAAACGAGTATTGATATTACCCTTTGTTGAATACGCCTGTAAAATTAACTCAGCAAAACGCTTGGATGCCCCCATTAAATTTGTTGGGCGTACTGCTTTATCGGTAGAAATAAGGATAAAAGTTTCAACATTGTTTTCCAGCGCCGCTTCTGCAGCATAACTGGTTCCAAAAATATTATTCCGTATACCCTCTATAATATTATGCTCAACTAACGGCACATGCTTGTATGCCGCTGCATGATAAATTGTATTTACTTTGCAGGCTTTAATTGTTTGAGATAAGCGAAATTTATTCTGCACCGAGCCCAGTACTGAAATCAGTTTTATTGGGGATTGCCGTTCATCCAGACTACCACGTAAATCTTTTTCTGTTTTATACAAGGCATATTCCGATTGCTCTAACAAAACTAAAGTGTCCGGATTTAATTTTATTATCTGCCTGCAAAGCTCTGAACCAATTGAACCACCGGCACCCGTCACCATTACCACTTTATTTTCAATACAGGCCTTCAGTAAACTTTCATCAGGTGGAACCGAGTCACGCCCCAATAAATCCAGAACATCCACATCCTGAATTTCTTCAACACTTGACTTACCAGAAACCAAATCTTCCATGCCCGGCACTGTGCGAACCCGCACTGCAAATTTATCCAGTGACTGTAATAATTTTCGACGCGCTGATCTTCGTGTCGATGGCATCGCCAGTAAAATTTGCTTAACAGTGTATTTATCAAGTAGCAGCTGAAGTTTGTCTTTATCAAATACTTTTATCCCGTGAATTAAATTTCCCTGGATAGTTTTATCATCATCAATAAATGCTACAACTTTGGAATCGTTTGCATTAACCAGTGCGGTTGCCAGTTGCACCCCAGCCGAACCCGCACCGTAAATAACCACGGCTTCTTTTGGATTGTGTAGCCGTATAATAGCCATAAGATAAGCACGCATCACGACACGGCTACCCGCCATTAGCAATACGCCGAAACTGAAATAAATAATAAAAACGGAGCGAGGAAAACCTTGCGTCTGGGTAAAATATACCAATGCTGATAAAAGCAGAGTTGAAGCGGCCATCCCTTTAACTATCACCCAGCCAATCTGTATTCCCATATATCGTAGCATTGAGCGGTATAAGCCCAAAGTATAAAAAACAGGTATGCTTACAAGCGGTGCCGCAATAATAATCCACCAAAAACCCACCATAGGGGTGACGGTTTCACTAAAGCGCAATGCAAAAGCAGCCCACAAGGAAAACGGAATAATACATAAATCCACCAAAATCAAAATAATGCGTTTAACCAACCTTGATGTTGTGTGCACATCAAATGCGTTATGCACCAAATCCA
>QIKU01000201.1 GCA_003232015.1 Gammaproteobacteria bacterium | reverse complement strand
GTAGTGGACGCGCCGGAAGATTATCTGATGGTGTCTGTTACCGTATGTGGACGGCAGAGCAACAGCCACGTTTACTCAAACATGCATCGGCGGAAATTTTACACAGCGACCTGTCATCGTTGGTGCTGGAACTTGCCAACTGGGGTGTAACTGACGTTAATGAAATGCAGTGGATGGATCTGCCACCAATCAGTGCCACCGAACAGGCAAAAACACTGCTGCAACAACTCAGCGCCATCGATGACTGCGGTAAAATTACTGTGCACGGTCGTGCCATGCTGAAACTAGGCACGCACCCACGTTTAGCGCATATGATGCTAGCGGCACTGCAACTGGAACTTAAATCGGATCAAGCTTATCACGCCTGCTTGATCGCCAGCCTACTCACCGAAAAAGACATATTTAAAGCTAATGCCGATACCATCACCAATAAAAGTGCCGACATTCATGACAGGCTAAATGTTCTTGTGCATGGGAGTTCAAACCATCACGGCATAAATAGCCAACAATGCAAACGCATAATACAAACCGCCGATGATTTTTTTAAGCGCGTTAAGCATTGCAGCCAAACGATGCCAGGCAAAGAGACGCCAGACAACAAATATAGTGGCGTGCTTCTGGCCTACGCCTACCCCGACAGAATCGCTAAACGACGCAACGGCAGCGAAGCACGTTATTTACTGAGTAACGGTAAAGGCGCGGTTATCCCACCCTATTTACAGCATCATCAGCATGAGTATCTTGTGGTCGCCAACCTTGATGCCAAACAAGGTGAAGCCACTATTTACCTGGCAGCAGATATTAGCGCAGAACAATTACAGGAATATTTTGTTGATAACATTCAATATGAAGAATGTGTTGAATGGAACGAAAGCGCGCAACGCGTCGAAGCAAAAAAGACTAGCCGCATTGGTAAAATAATTCTTCAGGAATCTATCTTACGCGATGTAAAGAATACAAAAACTCAAGATGCGATACAACAGTGCCTGATGCAGGCAATCAGAAACACGAAACTAGAATGCCTAAACTGGAACGCGCAAGCCGACAAACTAAAACAACGCGTGCAATTTATTAACCACCATTTTAATAACAACCCCACCGTTAAAAAACAACTTGCTAACCAGCCTCTTCCCGATTTTTCAGAAAAAACTTTAAGCGACACCCTGGATGAATGGTTGCAACCTCACTTAAGTAATGAAAACAACCTGAAGCAATGTTTCAAACTGGATATATATAGCCTGCTTTTAAATCAGCTCAGCTGGGAACAACAACAACTGATAAAGCAACTAGCACCAGAGAGAATCAGCGTACCCAGCGGTTCTGCTGTGAACATTGATTACAGCGACCCAGCGCAACCAGTACTTGCTGTCAGGCTTCAGGAGGTTTTTGGTTTATACGACACACCCACCCTGTTAAAGGGGCAGTGCAAACTTATGATGCATTTATTATCACCCGCGCGTAAGCCAATGCAGATAACACAAGATTTAAAAAGCTTCTGGCAAACCACATATCACGATGTAAAAAAAGAACTGCGTGGAAAATACAAACGACACTACTGGCCAGACGATCCATTCACCGCACAGGCAACCAGTAAAACCAAAAAGCAAATGAATCGTGAATAGGAAAACCGTAAATTAGGTTATTAGGAAAAATTTCCTAAAGCGCATACTATTAGTGCTCTCTGAATTTCGAGAATAATTTTTTAGCTTTTTGTATATCGTGCGCTTCAAATAAATTATCAAAAAATTCATAGATTTTTGGCATTGTATAGTCAATATTAACAGGCTTAAGGCCTTCATCTTTTTTATCTAACTTAATAACGTTTGTCATAACAGCCCGATAATGTTCAGGGTCATCTACATGCCCTATTTCCTTAACCATTTCCAGGGCATCGGCAAGTTTATAACCATACTGTTTCATAAGTATCATTAAATCGTATAAGTCCCTTGAACGTACTCTGTCAGCTAATACGAGCATTTTACTAACTTTAAGACCGTCAAGACCCATAATATCAAAAGACATTTCATCATCACGAACTTTTATTTCTTGTTTATAAAATTCTCGTTGAGGCTGTGTTTTCCCATGCGAAAAGAAGGTAACTTTAATATCGTCAATTACATAATCTCTTGCATAGTTACGTAATGACTCGCCGTAGTTAATACGAAAACGGGCTTCACGCTCACCGTCTGTTATTTCTTGAGCTTGATGTAACCCCGTTGACTTTAGTCGAGCAATAAATTCATCGATATTTTTAAGGGGTAAGGTTTTATTAAACGTTGCGAAATCAAAATCCAGGCTAATACGGTGGCCTATCTGAAGCGCGAGTGCCGTTCCGCCCACTAATGTTAAACCTTCAAGCTCTTTCGATACTGCAAACGTTTTAAATAATATTTTTGCCTTGTCGGTTAAAACGGAGGTATTAAGAATGGTCATTGGTTATGCGCTCTAGCTTCTTTCATGCCTATTTCAATTCGATTTAAATATTTCGATATTAAATCTTTATGACTTTGATCCTGTAAATCTTCGGCTTCATTACTGACCTGTTCCAATCCAAATTTGTAAACAATTTTTAACACATCATTAAAACGTGCTTTTTCTAAAACAAGACCAATCAATGTCGATTCTTCCATATTAGGATTTGACCAATCATATGGAAATTCAAGCTTAAATTTTTGTGAGTTGCCTGCCGATTCAATATTATTTTTAGCACGTGCAACAACCGCTAGATCCAAACCTGATGCATGCAAGGCTTCAATAATTTTTCCTATTTGGGATGTTGTTTTTCCATTTTCAAACTCACTTAAAAAGCGGGAACCAAAAGAATGAGCGGCAGCCGCATCTTTTTGGGACAAACCAGTATTTTTACGACTACGGCGTGCCTGCAAACCAAGCTCTTCGGCTGTTTCTACGACTAAAAAATCTGTTGAATTTTGCATTGTATATCTTACTGTACGGTAATATTTTAACTATATTAGTGCAATATCAAGATAAATACACCCTAACGGTAATATTATAACAAAAAGCAGCATAAAACTGAATTTAATTCTAACTTCAATTATCTTAGGCATTAGAACGGTATAGATTGATTTACCAGGACAGGAGATTGGATGGAAACATAAAAAAAGGCCTACCTCTCGGTAAGCCTTTGATTTAACACCAGAATAATGGCGTCCCCAAGGGGATTCGAACCCCTGTTGCCGCCGTGAAAGGGCGGTGTCCTAGGCCAACTAGACGATGGGGACACAGGGTAAAACACAACTTCCTGAACAAGTCAGAGCGTCGTTTGAATTTGTTAACAGTTGGTAGCCTAGATATGCCAACCCAAATTCGATTCCTTGCGGAAACTGGTGGAGCTAGGCGGGATCGAACCGCCGACCTCTACACTGCCAGTGTAGCGCTCTCCCAGCTGAGCTATAGCCCCGCAAAAGAAGGGCGCACTTTACGCGAGC
>QIKU01000239.1 GCA_003232015.1 Gammaproteobacteria bacterium | reverse complement strand
GTAAGAAAAGACAGGTATTTTTTGATGAAATGAAAATCCAAAAACCGGGAAATTAATAACCCGGTGTTAGCAGGATTTTCGACAGCCTAGGATAGGCGTCGTTTCGCTGAAATAGTAAATTGAGTACTCAGCACAATGAAAAAATTTCGTTCATCGAAAGTTTTTACAATTACTTATTCCAAAATCTGATTGATTTTTTCAAGATCTTCAACACTCAACACGCCGGCACTGTATTTTAAATTGGCATGATGCAACACGTTATCGTGTTGTGCCTGTGCAAGCCGCCTGCGTAATGTGTATAACATTGAGCGAGCATTGATCACATCAAAGCTGGTTCTCTGCCCGGCTTCGTAACCGGCAACATTGGCTTCTACGGCAATTTTTTGTGATTCAATGGATTGCTTCATTTCGTGAATACGTGTCACGCCACCGATGAGAATAAAATAGGCGTCACGAACTTGCCTTTCGACCAGGCTTTTTTGTTGTTGCAGAGAAATATCCACCTGATTTTTATAATATTTCGCTTGGCGTACACGGGAACTCACCGCTCCACCCTGATAAAAATTCCATCTTACTCGTGCAGTGATGGAGCTCGTCTCTAATTCTACGCCTGCATAGTCCAAGTCTAGGTCATTATAATAGTTATACGTGGCAATAAGCGAAAGATTTGGGTAACGTGAACTGCTTTGTCTTTTAATACCGATACGTGCCACTTGAAGTTGTTGCCGGGCAATGTGTAATCGATGATTATTTTCATGTGCTGTTTTAATCCAAAAACCAGGATCATTTGGATGAGGTAAGCCGAAAGTGGCTTTCATGTTGAGCTTGTCGAGATCATCGTGCCGCTGACCAGTAATTTCACGCAAGGCTTCATTGGCTATGGATAAACGGATGTAAGCCGAAGTTCGGTTAGCGGATGCCAAGTCATAACCCGCTTTGGCTTCACTGACATCAATCTTTGCACTAATACCTATCTTAAGACGATACTTCATGTTCTCAAGTTGTTTGTTAAGTGTTTGCAACTCCTGTTCGCGATAACGAATTTCTTCTTTGGCAGAAATCACGTCAAAATACGTAATGATAACCCGAAGCAGTAGAAGATTGTCCATTTTATCATATTGCTTATCTGCCAGGGCATGTTGCGCCCACGCTTGTTCGTTATTAATAGTTGCGTCATAATCAAACAAGGGTTGCGTAATGCTGACACTGTAGCCACGGCTATCGTATTCAGGATTGCTATTAAACAGCACCGTATTATTAAAATTGTAAACCGTGCGCTCCTGTACATTTTTCGTATAAAAAGTACTGGCAGAAATTTGGGGAAAAAATCGAGCGCTACTTTGCACAACAATTTCCTGCGAGCCGGCACGAATCATCTTTGCTTTTTTTATCACATGATCTGAGCGTTGTGCTAAATGATAAATTTCTGAAATATCTATTGCTAACGCAGGCTTTATTATCAACAATGAAGCTACAATAAATAACAGTCTTACACGCATGACGTTCAGGAAAAATACGTTTTCTGCACGGCTTTTTTTTCTTTTTTCATGGAATAAATCAGCCTTTATTTTAGTCATCAAAAATTTACAAAACATAACTTTATTTTTCGTGCAAAAGGAACAACGGGAAAAATATTAAATAGCCGACATGCCTGGGCTGGTTTCTTCAACCTGCCGCTCTCGCCAGCCAGGAATGCCGTGATCTTTTATTAAACCATTATTCAACAATTGGGCTCGCCAGGTATGCCCATTAAATGACAGCGACATGTCATTGCTGACAAAGGCTCTGTCTAATTCTATTTCAGCTTCAGCAATCAGCGTGCGCGGTCCGATTTTTAAGGTATGAGTACTGTGCTGTAACCACATACTTTTCACGGGATCCCAATGACGCTGATATTGGCTTTCGAGTCCTGCGCCTAGAATAAATCGAAAGACCAATAATATTTTCTCCCAACTTTTCAGAGGTAATAATTTTACTGCAGGTGAGTCCTGCCATTCTTGCGCAAGCTCACTTAATGGCGTCAGCCCATACGACAGCAACAGCATATCCAGCAATTTATCCGCAGGCCCTTGTTGGTCATAAAAGGCAAGCACACCATTGGCTTCTTCAAAGGCCGCACTGGCTCCGGAATCACTCACCAGACGGAACTGGCCCATAAGAGTGACCTCAACCAATAATCGGCATACTTTGTCCGTATTAGTTTCCGGGTCGATTATTTTGTACGTAAAATACCGCCCGATAGGGAGGTGCTGGTGAATGTTGGAAAGGCCTCGCGCGTGATCTGCGGCCTGAATACTCATATGCTCTTCTGGGCGACTGATTAACTTATAGTATGTACTCTTGTTTACAATCTGATTCCCACTATTCTCCAATACACTGCAAAAATGAAACAATTGCGTAGGACATCCCAGCTCGATTTCTTTTTGTAGATGAATATGCAGATGGGGTTGTGGGGAACGTCCCGAATTACCGCAGGCAGCCAACTCGGTTTTTGGCATCACGTATTCACCAACATTGACTTTGACACTTAAAAACTTCAGATGTGCCAACATTACACAGTGGCCAGTATTCAGTCGAATGAGAATGTAGTTACCCCAGTTATTATCCACGTTAATGGCACCGGGATCATTATCGGGTACAGAATTTACTACAGCAACGATTTCCCCGTAAACCGGTGAAAAAACAGGTAAACCATAACAATAATAATCTTCAAGTAGAAAACCCTGCGATCGATAACTCTGACCTTTTTCCGTAATATAAAAATCAACGGCATGATTCCAGGGGGGCTTGTGCGTATGTCGGCCATCAAAGCCTTGATACACGTTCCAGGTACCGTAAAAAGGTAACAACAACGGAATGCTGTTGGGCTCGCCACAACGACTTCGCGCTAACCGCCGTTGCTCATAATCACTCTCCGGCAGGCCCGGTGTCGTACATAACCATGGTGATTCCATACTGCTGCGTCGCTGAAGTACCGCAAGGCACATTAACGTGCTGACAATGAAAGGTAAGGCCATTACCGGTAAATGGTAAACCAGCATCAAATCTTGCATAGCGATAACAAATAATACAGAAGCGGCAACGCCGAACATGGCGTAAATGAAACTACTACGGTCAGGCACCGTATAAATGCCACCCACGGCCATTGCCGTTAATGAAAAATTAAAGCACGTCCATATATAAAACCCCGGAGTATGAGTGCCGGACAACATGTTCAACAACAAAAGCCCGAATAAAAACCCAGCGACGGCTAAAAAACCTATATAACGGGACTGAATCACGATTGCCAAAAAAATCAGTAATCCCAAAATGGGATTAGGTGAAAACAGAGTGGCGGAAAGAGTACTGAAAAATAAATCCACCCAGGGATGAATCCAAACAGACGCAGGTATCTCCAGTCCAGCTAATCCAGTGCCACCAAGTTCCACTCCGGTAAAATTCACCATCGGCACATAACGCCGAACCACCAACGAAAGAATTGCCGCACTCACTACAAATGACAGACATAGTGCAGGAAGATGGGACCGCTTCCACATCATGTCACTG
>QIKU01000205.1 GCA_003232015.1 Gammaproteobacteria bacterium | reverse complement strand
GTTGATTATCGAAGAGCTTGAGAGTAATGGCATCCCATTAGAAAATGTAGATGCTATTTATAGTGAACTTGAACCTTGTGATGTATCAGGTGGAAAGTGCGCAAAAATGTTAAGTGAAAAAGTGCCAAATGCAGATGTTACTTATAGTTTTGATTACCCAGGTCAAGGTAGTGCATCAAGAGAGTTGCGTATACAAGGTTTAAATGAGCGCGCTGAAGCTTTAAGCAAAGTGAAAGGATAATAATATGGATAAAAATATAATATTAGAAACGTGGGGCAATAATTTCTTCAACTACGTAGACTTAGATCGATTTGAAAATCTTGATGAAAAGAGTAGAGCATTGTTAGAAAATATCGGACTTCCTAAGAGTGAAATTTTATTACTTAAGTTTCGAAAAAATCTTATTAGGCTTAGTGATGAATATAACTCCGGAGAAATTGACGATTATATTTTAATAGGTTATGAGGATGAACGAGACTTTATCTGCCTGGATAATAAAAATCAAGTCGTGTTAGTAGAGAAAGAATCAGGAATAAGCCGGTTTATTAATTCAGGAGTTTTTGAGTTTATTAACTGTATTACTGAATACAAAATATTTATTGACAGAAGAGTGCATTTTGATGAGTCTGAATATAATGATAATAGTCAGAAATATGCAATAGAATTAGAAGAAAAGCTGACTACTATTGATAAAAATATAAAAACTGCGGAATATTTTTGGCCAGTAATTTTAGAGCAGATTGAGTTTGGAATGATTTGATTGATTTTTGGTCCAGACAAGGTACAAATCAAAGCAGGCAATGGCAAAACCTATGTCGGTCGCGTGCAAAACAATGCGGCGACCATTCGAAATGTGCCAGTAGGTACGAGCGAACCGGTTACATCCTCATGGCCTCACCGGCACCTGCTCCCAGCCCAGGCACCAGCATCACTCCGGTCAATACCCTGCCCAAAATCATCCACGGCAGCGGCTGGCAACCTTCGAACCAACCCAACTACAACGGCCATATAAATAGGGACAGAACTATTTAGATAGACAGTGTCGAGCAAAGAACTGGGAAGTCCAATCAATAACAATGGATTAGGTATAAAGAGATCTACAAAATGAAGAACAACATCGTCCAGCGGCTTTTACAATTAATGCCAAATAGTACGAATTTGGAAATACCCCCCAAAGTATTTTTAGATATGGAGGGAAAATTTATTGAATTTGTAGAAAATGTAAAATTAGTAGCACGGTACCCAAATAAAGAGCGTTATATGAACCCGTTTGGTTTTATGCAAGGTGGTATTCTTGTTGCTGCAATGGACAATACTATAGGACCTTTGAGTTATGTTTCTGCACAACCAAGTTTAACAAAAGAAATACATACTGAATATAAAAGGCCCATCAAGCAATCAGACAAATTTATCGATGTAGTAGCTACGGTCACGAAAAAAACGACCACGTCTATAACTCTTCAAGCCGAAGTGTTCAATGAAAATGGAAATCTAGCTGCAAAATGTGTCGCTAACTCTATCTATATAAAA
Source organism: Gammaproteobacteria bacterium (assembly GCA_003232015.1). The sequence continues at coordinate 2,022 of QIKU01000205.1, read as the reverse complement.
AACATTCATAAATAGGACAGAACTATTTAGATAAAAGGAAGTCGACTAAGACCGCCGAGGTTGTAAAGACCAACGGAAATTCCTTTGCCTACAGCGTGGCCGGATACGTTCTACCGAGCTTCCCGTTCCGTTTTTCCTGGCAATAAATATAGAAGGTAAAGATCAAAGTACCTCGTGGTGTTGATGCGTATTTTCACCTGATGCATTTATACTCTGGGGCCACCAACTGTCGGCTAGTAAATAGATCGCAAAGACGATAATCAGCAGGCCCGCGATCATTCTTACTGCGGGTCGCTTGAGAAAAAGCTGGATCGAGCTCGCCATCAACCCAAAGGCGATAAGATTCGGTAAGGTACCCAGACCAAAGCTAAGCATGATTAGTGCTCCCTGTTGTGCGTTGGCGGTGCTCAAACTCAGGGTCAGCATACTATAAACCAGTCCACAAGGTAGCCATCCCCAAACCAGTCCGACCAGCAGTGCCTGCCCATTTCCTTTTATCGGAATCAATTTTCGTGTCAACGGCTCAATATGCTTCCACAAAATACCACCGATTCGTTCCAGCTGTGTCAATACACGCCACCAGTTGGCTAAATATAACCCCATCAGGATTAATATAAATGCTGAAAACGTTTGTAAATACTGGTGCAGAGCATGAGAGGCAAATTGCTGCGTGGTGATCGCCCCCAGAGCGCCGACAATTAATCCGGCCAGGGTATAACTGACGATACGACCCAGATTATAGGCCAGTTGAATCTGTATTTTTTGTGTTGGTGTTTTGGAAGGTGCAACGCCCAATGAAAACGCACTGACGATTCCCCCACACATACCCAGGCAATGCACACCACTTAGAATACCAATGATAAAAGCTGATAAATAAGTAATTTCGTCGCCCGACATGAATCAACCTCCGCACATATTAATGTCTTATCTTATCCAGCTTCATTAAATATAATATTAATAGCACCACTGGAATGCCCAGCACGGTGGTGAACAGAAAAAAGTATTCGTAACCGATGTTTTCAATGATACTGCCCGAGTAACCGCCGATCACTTTTGGCAACAAGGTCATGACCGACGTAAAAAGTGCATACTGCATGGCGGTAAATGATATGTTGGTCAGACTCGACAGGTAAGCAATAAACGCTGCACCGGCCAGGCCTGCACTCAGGTTATCCGCCGCAATCACGATCACAAACATGGTCGTATCATTACCGGCATAAGCAAACCACATAAACAGGAGGTTGGTTAACGCCGCCAGAATTCCGCCCAGTAAAAGTATTTTTAGCACACCGAATCGAGCGGTGAGCAGACCGCCAAGAAAACCACCCGCAATGATCATCAGCAATCCAAACGTTTTACTTATATTGGCAATCTCGATGCCAGAGAAACCCAGCTGTTCATAAAAAACTAGAGCAATAACCCCCAACACGATATCGGATATACGATAAAAACCAATCAATAACAAAATAATAATAAAACTCGATCTATATCGTTTAATAAAATCGACGACCGGATTAATGTAGGTCTCCTCCATCATGCTACGCCTAACCAGATTGACCGTAGAAAGGATCCTTGCCACGCCTATCGCCACACCAGCCGCGATCACGATTCGAAATATCTGCGCAGCGAACTTAACTATGACCGTTACATTCTGTTCGCTGTAACCAAACGTTTTAAAAATCAGTAATGATGGATCGAGATAGTTAAAGGCCAGCACAAAGCTCACCGTGGTGATCAGGAAAAACAGTAAAAACCGAATATAATCTTCAGCACGGTTATCACCCAGATTAAATTCACGTCGCGTCTTTGGCTCAGACATAATCAATGTTGTAATGATGCCCACCGACATAAACCCGGCTAAAATTAAATACGCATATTTCCAGGCATCATAAAGATAGACGGTGGAGGTATCTGGCTGAATAAACAGGCTATAGAGATCCAGGCTTGCGTAGCTCAGTACATGCTGAACCAGTTGTGAGCTTTGACTAAACCAGTCCACCAGATAGAAAGCCCCCGCCCCCG
>QIKU01000050.1 GCA_003232015.1 Gammaproteobacteria bacterium | reverse complement strand
TTATATTTATAGCAACAATAACCATGTTTGCATCCAGCCCGACCATGCGTGATCGGTTGAACCTGGCTTATACCCAATTTGTAACTTTTTCAACAGAAGGTGCTCCAATAGCTACTCCCATAAAATCTAGTTCAATTGGATTACGTTTAGAACAGTGGCGTGTCGCCTTGATTATTAGTCAAGATGCTCCTTTCTTCGGATATGGCGGCGGCAATGCAGGCAAACATATTACCCATTCTGCCGAGAAGGGCGTGGGACATCCCGACCTTATTAATCCAGATACCATTAAAGGTATTGGCGGATTGCATAGCACCTACTTCGAGTCTTTAGTGAATGAAGGAATAATTGGGCTGATTATTATGCTGGCCTTTTTGCTCTATCCTGTCTATATTTTTATTAAAATACGAAAATATAACCCCCTGCTTTCTACTATTGGCCTCATCTTTAGCCTGAATTATATGATCTTTGGTTTGACTGAAAATCCGTTCGTGCATGATAATTTCACTTCTGTATACTTAGTCTTTCTCGCTATTTTCTTTAGCGCGGCCATTCGTGAAAAATACCAAAGCGATTTAACACCGAATCCGAATAAATAATATAGAATAACTCCATGAATATTCTAATTGTTCGAAACGACAAACTCGGTGATTTCGTACTTACTTTGCCATGTTATGCCCTATTAAAAAGGGCTCTTCCTGACGTACACATAACCGTATTGGTACCTCACTATACGGCTGAGATTGCACGCGCAACTCCACATATTGATGACGTTATTATTGATACTGGGGGGAGTTCACTCCAGGCCCTTAACATATTGCTAAAACAATTCCGCTCCCATCAGTTCGATGCGATCATTAGTCTTTACTCAACCACACGGGTTGGCCTTGTTGCATACCTCGCAGGAATCAAGTATCGGCTTGCACCGGCCAGTAAATTAGCTCAGATCTTTTATAATCACCGGCTAACTCAACGGCGTTCCCGTTCAGAAAAACCTGAATATATTTACAATATGGATTTAATAACAAAATATTTACAGGACTCTAGTATAGAAAATATCCCCGACGTATCACCACCCTATTTAAGCTTTGATGCAAGCTTAATTAATCAATTACGTGAGCAATTTTGTCTGGAATATAATATCAAATCTGAAAAAAAACTGATCTTTATTCACGCGGGCAGTGGTGGCTCGGCTAACAACCTTAGTCTGGAACAGTATGCTCAACTTACTCGTACGCTTAGTAATTTACAGCCAGGATGTGTTTTTGTGTTAACAGCCGGGCCAGGAGAGCAAGCCAGGGCTTCTGAATTATCAAATCAATTAAATTCAATAGAACACATAATCTATAATTCAACAAAAGGACTGATTACATTTACCCAGCACATAGCCTTTGCCGATATGTTTATTTCTGGTTCGACAGGTACTTTACACCTGGCAGGAGCATTAGATGTATGCACAGCTGCATTCTATACCCGCCGTCGTTCGGCCACCGCATTACGCTGGCAAACACTAAACAAACCTGAGCGCCGCCTAGCTTTTTATCCTGCCGAGAACGCTGAACAGGAAGACATGAGCTCAATTGATATCTCTGCTTCGGCCTCAGAAATTTGGGAAAAATTCCTTAAAGCTTAAGCTTTCTTTCCCGCCAACGAATGAATAAGACCTTATTATATTTTACAAAAACATGCATTCCGGATAAAACGGCAACAACCAGTCCGGCGTAACCATCTAGAAATCCGCGTTTAAATAGGTACAACTTTAGAAAAGTCCATAAAGCCCGACCCCATGGGCTAAAAGGCGTTACGGATTTTCCTTTCTTAATAAGTTCTTTGGCGCCTATCTCAGTAAACGAGTTAAGTGTATTAATATGATCAGCAATACTGTTAAACGAGAAATGATGAATATCGCCATCCAGGGTAACAATATTATTTGTTTTTACTTCAATGCGGTCGTGTGGATTTATCCCACCCCACTTCGCAGTTGTGCGGTTAAATAAACGAATCTTCGTATCAGGATACCAGCAATAATTTAGCCACCGGTAAACATAAAAAGTTTTCCTTGCCATACGATAGGCGTCTGCATTTTCAAGTCTACTCTTTACGGCTAGTATTGACTCGCGCAATTCCGTAGAAAGACGTTCGTCACAATCAAGCGATACTATCCAGTCATGACTTGCCTTACTCACCGCTAGATTCTTTTGTTCAATATGTCCCAGGAATTCTTGATCATATATTTTATCTGTATATTTGGACGCTATTTCTTTTGTTCTATCTGTACTTAGAGAGTCAACAATTATAATTTCATCAACAATGCCGTCCAGGCTATTGAGGCAGTCTCCAATTTTGGCTTCTTCATTATATGAAATAATACATGCGCTGAGTTTTGCCATTTTTCCCCGTCTCTATTCGTTAAGTCATCGTGCCGTTGTTAATATTATACATCACCTCTTCTACACTAACGGTATTGAGACAATCAAGATGTCCCAAAGGGCAAACACGTTCAAAACAGGGGCTACATTCCAGATCTTTGTATAAAATCCTTGCTGTATCTGATATTGGAGGTGTGTATGCAGGATCTGATGAACCGTAAATGGCAATGACGTTTGTCCCGGTCGCACAGGCGACGTGCATTAACCCAGAATCATTCGTCACTACCTGGTCGGTCAGGTCAATAAGATCTATAACATCAACCAGTTCCGTTTTACCACATAAATTTATTATATTTTTATTGGCGCCGGCTATTGACTCTCCAAGTAGATTTTCCTTACCTGAACCAAATACCCACACCTGTTTTCCCTGTTGGACAAGCTGTGAAGCCAATTGTTTAAAATGCGCGACAGGCCATTGTTTTGCAGGACCGTACTCTGCACCGGGCATCAAACCGGTAACAGGTAAACTTATATCTAACTGCAGTTTATTCAATAAATGTTGTTGATTTTGAGTATCGATCGTCAGTTTTGGGTGGGGTATGGCAATTGGAGTTGACGTGTAATTTTCCAGACCCAGCGCAACATAGCGCTGCACGGTTTTCTTTAATACTGATCGGTCTAATTTCCGAATATCATTGAGTAAACCATAACGCATCTCACCACGATAACCCCGACGTTTTTTTGCTTTTGCAAAAAAAGGCACTAGAGCAGATTTAAACGATCGGGGAGTTACAATTGCAAGCGAATAATCTTGTGCGCTAAGTGATTTTCCAAGTCGGTAACGACTGGCGAGTTTTAATTGCTTATGACCAATAGGTAATTCAATGGCACGGCGTATCTCAGGCATCCGCTCAATTAATGGCACCGACCAGCCCGGCGCAATCACATCAATCTCTGACTCGGGGTATTGCTGTTTGAGTGTCATGAACAGAGCCTGGGCCATGACCATATCACCGACCCAGGCGGGGCCAGCCACTAATATTCGGTGTGCTGCAGAAATAACTTAGCTCCCTTTTTAATTTCTTATATACCGCTATGTTCCTCAAGCCATGCCATGTACTGGGTTACCCCTTCTTCAACCGTTTTAAACGGTGCGTCATAACCCGCTGCTCGCAATGCGGTGATATCGGCCTCGGTAAAACTCTGGTAAC
>QIKU01000242.1 GCA_003232015.1 Gammaproteobacteria bacterium | reverse complement strand
GCACATCGTCCAGTTCACGCCGGAGCTCCGCTAATCGATCGCGCACTCTGCGTCGATCTAGCTCTAAAGAGCTTTCCCCCGTTCCTTGTCCCATATAGCGCTCATTACCACCATCGTCGGCATCCCGAAGCCGTGGTGCCTCATAATTCAAACGCGCAATCTCAACTTGCAGCCGTGCGGTACGAGTGCGCGCATGACGGCTGAAAATTTGAATAATCACGCCGGTACGATCTAATACCTCAACACCCAGAGCATTACCTAGATTGCGTATCTGCGAGGGACTTAAGTCGCAGTCAAACACCACCACATCGGCCAACTCAAAGGGCGTTTCCGCGGACAGCGATTCGGTCATTTCGTCGTGGTCATCCTCAACAAAATCTTCCGCTCCCCGGTTACCGGTAAGCCGTGCTAGCTCCTGCAACTTACCCTTGCCGACAACCGCCAGTTTATTGGTGGAAGACTGGCGCTGTGACTGGGTCCCCACCACACGAAACCCCAGCGTCCTGACCAGCCGTTTAAGCTCATCAAGAGATTCTTTAGCCTCAGCGTCTTTAATCTTCGGGGTACGGATGGAAACAAGTAAGGCACGATCAAGCGCGGCGCTTTTAGTGGACTTCATTAAAAATCTCTACTGAATATGGCATTGGTGCACATACTACGCAAAAAGTGAGGTCAGAGCACACTGGCGCTTACTTAAGCGAAATATAGTTTATATATCGCTAACTTAGCCATATCCGTCATTCCCGCGGAGGCGGGAATCCAGTTAAATAGGCTGTTGATTGTAGCTTTCTGGATTCCCGCCTCCGCGGGAATGACGGTTATTGTTACATTTACGGCTTAACTAAGTGCCATTCAGGTCAGAGCGCACTTTTCTCTAATATCAGGAATATTAGGGCTTAGCTCCCTCGATCTAAAAATACAAGTCTATTAATAAATTAAACTTTTGTTAAACTCACAACCTGAATTTTAACTCATTTTAAACCCACATGAAAAACATCACTCACACATGAATATAGAACAAAGTATCGCTACTGAACTTGGTGTTAAACTTTCACAAGTTGAAGCCACCATTACATTGATTGACGAGGGTTCAACGGTTCCCTTTATTTCACGCTATCGTAAAGAAGTGACCGGGGGTTTAGATGATACTCAACTTCGTACACTTGAAGAGCGGTTATATTATTTACGCGAACTTGAAGACCGCCGCACAACCGTTTTAAAAACGATCGAAGAACAAGGAAAGTTAACTGACAAGTTAAAAAAATCTATATTAGAAGCCGATACAAAAATACGCCTTGAAGATCTTTATGCACCATACAAAGTTAAACGCCGTACCAAAGCACAAATCGCGCGTGAAGCGGGGATTGAACCGCTACTCGACGCCATTCTGGAAGACCCTTCGCTAGACCCACACGTTGCCGCAAAACCCTATATTAATGTTGCAGCGAAGTTTACTGATATAAAAGCCGTATTAGACGGTGCACGGCAAATATTTATAGAACGAGCCGCCGAAAATGCTGATTTACTCGCTAAATTACGCGACACATGCTGGGAAAAGGGTGAACTCAACTCAACGGTCATTAAAGGTCAGGAAGATAAGGGCCGTAAATTTACCGACTATTTTGAATTTTCCGAAAAAATTAATAAGATCCCATCACATCGCGCACTGGCATTATTACGTGGCCGCAATGAAGGTATCTTACGTGTGAAATTATCGATACCTGGTCAGGACAATATTGAGTCACCTTTGGATATGGGTATCTGTGAAAGTTCAGTGGCACATGCTTTTTCACTTTCACAGAAACAACGCGCGGCAGACAACTGGTTATTAGAATGTGCGCGTTGGGCATGGCGCGTTAAAATTTCAATAACGCTCGAAACAGAATTAACGATACGTTTACGTGAATCAGCCGATGAAGAAGCCATTCGTGTCTTTGGTGAAAATATGCGTGATTTATTACTAGCCGCACCTGCGGGTGCGCGTGCAACACTCGGACTCGATCCTGGTTTACGAACAGGTGTAAAAGTTGTTGTGGTTGATGCGCTTGGTATGTTGGTTGATCAAGCCGTAATTTATCCACACGTGCCTAAAAATCAATGGGATCAGTCCATTGCAGTATTAGCAGCGCTTGCTAAAAAACATAAGGTTGAACTGGTTGCTATTGGTAACGGCACCGCCTCACGTGAAACAGACAAATTAACCAATGAGTTAATGAAAAAATATCCTGAATTACGTCTCACCAGTTTAGTGGTAAGTGAAGCAGGAGCATCGGTTTATTCAGCATCTGAATTAGCCGCAAAAGAATTCCCCGACCTGGACGTTACTTTCCGTGGTTCTATTTCAATCGCACGTCGTTTACAAGATCCATTAGCTGAACTTGTTAAAATAGATCCAAAAGCGATTGGTGTAGGCCAATACCAGCATGATGTTAATCAATATCATTTAGCACGAAAATTAGAAGCCGTCGTAGAAGATTGTGTCAACGCCGTTGGTGTTGATGTGAACATGGCGTCTGCACCCTTATTAATGCGCGTCGCGGGTTTGAGTGAAAGCATGGCGGGTAACATTGTTTCTTACCGAGAACAAAACGGCGCATTCAAAAACCGCAAGGAAATTTTAAAGGTTCCACGCTTAGGACCAAAGGTGTTTGAACAGGCGGCGGGTTTCTTAAAGATATTAAATGGTGATAATCCGCTTGATGCATCATCTGTTCATCCGGAAGCGTATCCTGTGGTTAAAAATATTTTAGTAAAAAATAGCCGTGAGATAAATAAAGTTATTGGTGATAAATCATTTCTCTCATCACTCGCAGCAAATGATTATGTGATGGAAGGTTTTGGTGAGCCCACTGTGCGTGATATTATTGATGAGCTAGAAAAACCTGGACGCGATCCTCGCCCTGAATTTAAAACCGCAAGTTTTAAAGAGGGTGTTGAAAAAATCAGTGACTTAAAGGTGGGCATGATCTTAGAAGGCATTATCACCAACGTGACTAACTTTGGTGCCTTTGTTGATATTGGTGTACATCAAGATGGTTTAGTCCATATTTCGGTCATGGCAGATAGCTTTGTTAAAGACCCGCATGATGTCGTTAAAACCGGCGGAATGGTTAAAGTCAAAGTGATGGATATTGATGTTAAACGAAATCGTATTGCTTTATCGATGCGTTTAACTGAAGAGGTAGAAAGAAAAGTGCCTGCGCTAAAAAAGCAAGCCGTAAAAAATAAAGCACAGCCTGGTCGATCTCACCCTAATAAGTCACAAGCCAATAGACCGAAAGATACAAATAAAGCGCCTGCGGTAAATACGGCTATGGCAGATGCGTTTTCAAAGCTAAAGAAATAAGGACAACCAGAATGATAACGGGGTCTGGTCTTGCAATGCCACATTCAAATCCTAATGGCTAAATTCCAAGTTATTGGGCAACCAGGGACACCGATAACGTAATAACTTAACCTGAAATTGATCTTCTGAAGAATGGGTAAAGATATTAAGTTATAGGTGTACTGTAATCCCTTTATCAATCCCAAAAAATGGGTTAAGAAAACAATCCCACCCGCACCTTTACCTCAGGAGCGAGCCAGACGCCTTAAGAAATCCTCACGCGACCC
>QIKU01000005.1 GCA_003232015.1 Gammaproteobacteria bacterium | reverse complement strand
CGTTATCGTGTACCCTATGGATTCCCACGCAGGAGCATGGGAACCAGAAGATCAGGAGTCAGAAAACCTGAATGCATGGAGGCATAAACAATGGGCAGAAGCCGCTACAAAATCCTTAACCCTGAACAACCACATTTTATTACTATGACAGTATTGCACTGGATACCTGTTTTTACTCGACCTGAAACGGTCAATATTCTATTGGATTCATTGCGTTACCTGATGAATGATGGTTTGAAGGTTTACGCTTATGTCATTCTCGAAAATCATTGTCACTTTGTTTTACAAAGTTGTTCACTGGATCGGGATGTTTCTCGTATAAAATCCTACACCGCAAAACAATTAATTGCCTGGTTACATGGTAATCACGTCAGGCAGGTTCTTCAGCAACTTGCATTTTACAAGAAGGCGCATAAAGATGATCGGGCTTATCAGTTTTGGCAAGAAGGTGTGCATCCCGAATGGGTTCAAAATGAGGAAATGATGCGTCAGAAAATTGATTATATCCACAATAATCCTGTAAAGAGGGGTTATGTGGACGATGCGGTTCACTGGCGTTATTCGAGTGCGCGGAATTATGCGGGTAATGACGGCTTGTTGGAAGTGTGTAAGCAGTGGTGAGTAAGGTATGCGTTCCCACGCGGGAGCGTGGGAACGAATGATTCCGCTTGCACTCTGGCTTCTCGTTGTCCGTAATAATACTTTGGTCGGGATTGCGGTATTGCTTCCCCTGCGCTTCATCCAGGTTACATATTGAAAACTGGATTTAGTGTTTCATTTATACCTTCTCAACCTTAATTTATATTAGAATAGCGGCTCGATAAAAATGTATAAATTCGGGTGTGGCCAGATGGGTATTAAAGATGAGTATTAAATCAGATAAATGGATTCGACGTATGGCGGAGTCGGACGGCATGATTGAGCCGTTTGAGTCGGGGCAGGTGCGTGAGAACGACGGCGGACGTATTATTTCCTACGGCACGTCCAGCTATGGTTACGATGTGCGTTGCTCGGATGAATTTAAAATTTTTACTAACATTAATTCTGCCATTGTTGACCCGAAAGATTTCGACCACCAAAGTTTCGTTGATGTGAAAGCCGATGTTTGTATTATTCCGCCTAATTCTTTCGCCTTAGCGCGAACTGTTGAGAATTTTAAAATTCCACGCAGTGTGTTAACTATTTGCCTGGGTAAATCGACTTATGCTCGTTGTGGCATTATTGTGAATGTCACGCCGTTAGAGCCTGAATGGGAAGGGCATGTGACGCTGGAGTTTTCAAACACCACGCCGCTACCTGCAAAAATTTATGCCAACGAAGGTGTGGCGCAGATGTTGTTTTTTGAATCGGATGAGATTTGTGAAACGTCTTATAAAGACCGGGGCGGAAAGTATCAGGGGCAGCAGGGGGTTACGCTTCCGAAAGCGTAGTTAAGAATATATTTAGTTCTGTACTGTAAAAGCCCGTATTACAAAACTAAACACATCGCCTTTGTCATTCACTTTTTCAATTTTAATCGGTAAGTATTCTAATGCCGGTGCTGCCCAGAATGTAAACTGGCTTTTGCCTTCGGTTAAGTCGGTCTGGAGTTTGAGAACTTCAAATTTACCCAGCCCCGTGTCTATTGTTTCTTTGTTTAAAACTTTTAAATTGTAATCACGGGTATGCTTTTTAGTTGCTATGCGGTATTGCATATGGGTTTTGTTTTTTTGCAAGTCCTGCATTATTTTTAGCTGAAAGCTGAGTAAGTCATAGGTATTGTTCTGGAGCGCTTCGGTGGTTTTTAAATAGCTATTGCTGAGCTGTTTTGTTTGCCAGTTAAAATTAATTTGATGCTGCTCGATATTTCCCTTTTTGTTTTTAAGAAACCGATACAGGGCTGGTTTTATTTCTTCGCGACTGATATGGATATTGCTTGTTTCGGTGACTGTTTCACTTATTAATAAGGCGGCAAAGCCTTCAGGGGTGGTGGTTGATTTATAAATAGCCGTTTGGGGTGGTGCAAACGACAAGCTGCGCTTGCTAACACCAAGACTGAAGCCGTTGTATTCAACATCGTACTCGACTTTAAAGCCCGATTGCAAAAGAGCAGCATGGCTGTTGTTGATAACAGCGAATAGCAAAAGTAACAGGCTGATGGTTTTTATCATGGAGTTTCTTTTTTTAATAATTCCTGGATTTATTGTGACCGCGATTATTCATATATGTTCAACAATAACGGGTATCCTGAATTTTCAAATCAAATGCAGCATCGCCATTTCGGGTGTTAGCTCTTTGCCGTCTTTAAAGGTTTTATTTTCGAGCATTCTAATGCGACCTTCGGCAAACCATTTTATAACCAGCGGATAAATAATATGTTCCTGTTGGTGTACACGCTGGGCTAAGGTTTCAACCGTATCGTCAGCATGGATAGGCACTTCAGTTTGCAAGATTAAAGGCCCGGCATCCAGTTCAGGAATAACAAAATGCACGCTGGCTCCGTGATGGGTATCTTTGGCAGCGAGTACCCGTTGGTGGGTGTTTAATCCCTGGTATTTCGGCAACAGTGATGGGTGAATGTTAATAAGTTTACCGTGGTAGTGGTTTACAAAGCCGTCACTTAATATACGCATAAATCCAGCAAGCACAATTAAGTCCGGCTTGTATTTATCTATTTGTTGTTGGAGTTGCTGGTCGTATTCATCGCGTGTTGCGGTGCTTTTACTGTCAACCACAATGGCATCAATATCGGCCTGTTCGGCACGTGTTAAGCCATACGCTTCTTTTTTGTTGCTGATAACAGCAACGACTTGCGCGTCAATCTCATCGTCATGAATATTATCGATAATGGCCTGTAGATTACTGCCATTACCGGAAATAAGAACAACAATGCGTAACATGCCTGTTATTTTTCCAGTTCCGGTTAAATACTAACGTGCGGGGTTTGTTGCTGGCTTGCTTCAATCGTGCCGATAATGCTGGTTTTAATGCCGTGCTCTTTAAGCAGATTGATTGATGTGTCAATATCGGCTTTATCCACCACTATCACCATGCCAATGCCACAGTTAAAGGTGCGGTACATTTCTTCATCGGATATATTGCCGTTAGTTTGTAACCAGTTGAAGATAGCGGGTGTTTGCCAGCTATCTGCATCGATTTTAGCCTGGGTATTATCAGGCATTACGCGCGGTAAATTTTCAAGTAAGCCACCGCCGGTAATGTGCGCCAGTGCATGCATATCAATTTTTTCGTGCAGGGCGAGCAGGGGTTTAATATAAATTTGGGTGGGGGCGAGCAGTTTTTCACCTAAGGTGGCGCCATCAAAAGCTTCGTTTAAATCTGCGCCGCTGACCTCAATTACTTTTCTTACCAGAGAATAACCATTGGAATGTGGGCCACTCGATGCTAATCCGATAAGGGTGTCACCGGCTTTGACTTTACTGCCATCAATAATACGGCTTTTTTCGACCACGCCGACACAAAAACCGGCCAGATCATAATCTTCTGCGTTGTACATGCCGGGCATTTCAGCGGTTTCGCCACCGATAAGGGCGGCGCCTGATAGCAAGCAACCATCGGCTATGCCTTTAATCACGCTTTCGGCCGTTTCAATGTCCAGCTTGCCAGTAGCATAGTAGTCGAGGAAAAATA
>QIKU01000113.1 GCA_003232015.1 Gammaproteobacteria bacterium | reverse complement strand
CCCACGTGCTTCGCGTACGGTGCCTTTTGTTTCTAAAGCAATTGGTCAGCCGCTTGCAAAAATTGCAGCACGCTGTATGGCGGGCGTTTCATTGAAACAACAAAATGCACTTAACGAAATTATTCCAAACTACTATTCAGTGAAAGAAGCCGTCTTTCCATTTAATAAATTCCCTGGCGTGGATCCGGCGTTAGGGCCCGAGATGAAATCAACGGGTGAAGTAATGGGTGTTGGTTATAGCTTTGCCGAGGCATTTGCAAAATCGCAGTTAGGTGCTGGTGTTATTTTACCTACATCGGGTAAAGTATTCTTAAGTGTGCGCGATGCAGATAAAGCACACATTGCTGAAATTGGCCAATCACTATTAAAAATAGGTTTTAGCCTTGTTGCAACCGGTGGCACGGCAAAAGTATTGGAGCAAGCTGGGCTGGAATGCGCGCAAGTGAATAAAGTAGGCCAGGGTCGCCCGCATATTGTGGATATGATTAAAAATGATGAAATTAATTTAATTATAAACACAACAGAAGGTACGCAAGCAATCGCAGACTCTGCAACCATTCGTAGTAATGCCTTGCAGCATAAAGTGACCTATACAACCACAATATCCGGTGGACGGGCATTTTGCACGGCAATGCAGGAAAAAAGTGACAAGAATGTTTATAATATACAAACTTTACATAAAAATATAATGGAAGCGTAGGGGAAATACTATGAGTCGTCCTCCAATGACAGCCAAAGGCGCGGAAAAATTACGTGCCGAATTAAAAGATTTAAAACAGGTTCAACGCCCTAGAATCGTTGAATCCATCGCAACGGCGCGTGAGCACGGCGATTTAAAAGAAAATGCCGAATACCATGCGGCACGTGAACAACAAAGTTTTCTGGAAGGCCGAGTTAAGCAAATTGCATCGGCCGTGTCCAATTCAGAAATTATTGATGTTGCCTCATTAGGCGCAAACGCTGGCGATAAAGTGGTGTTTGGCGCGACGGTTGAATTGTATGGTGTAGATGATGAAAGTGAAGTGACTTACACCATTGTTGGTGAACTTGAAGCCGACATCAAACAAAATCTTATTTCGATTACCTCGCCGATTGCGCGTGCACTTATTGGTAAAAGTGTAGACGATGTTGCCACCGTTCAGGCACCCGGTGGTGTGCGTGAATATGAAATTGTCTCTGTTAAATACACATATGTTTAGGGTTTAAAATAATATGCTACTTATTGGTGAACGGATCGTTTTAACCCTGTGGGTTGGTGGTATGTGGGTTGTAGGTTATCTGGTTGCGCCCACATTATTTAGTATGCTCGAAAAAAGTGTTGCTGGAAATGTGGCAGGGCAACTTTTTACATCAATGAATTACCTGGGTTTATTTTGTGGCAGTTTGTTACTTATCGGCTTAGTTAGTCGTGTTGGTTCTCAATTTACACAGCATTGGATGTTCTGGGTATTACTCATTATGCTGGTCATTATTCTGATGGCCCAGTTTGTATTGCAACCTATGATGGCAGAGCTTAAAGCAACCGGCCTTACCGAACTGAACCGTGCCGAGTTTGGAAAGTTGCATGGCGTTGCTTCGGTATTGTTTTTAATAAACAGTTTACTTGGCTTGACTTTAGTTATTAAATCTACTTGATTCTTACATAGCAAACTAGATTGCTTCTATTGCTCGCAAAGACAAAAAAGGTCATTTCTGCGATAGCGTGGTAATCTTGCTCGGTGAGTAACAGCATAAAAAATTAACAATGAAGCCTATACGAATCAGGTATTATTTCGGTAAAATAATCTTTGGCTCGTCGGCTTTTTTATAAAGCCCAACAATATGGCCAATGGTGATCACGATTGCCGCATCACAGTGTTGCTGAATTTTTTCTATCATTACATTTCTTTCGGTTTTATCTGCCGCATTAACGCGTACTTTAATCAGTTCATGGTGTTCCAGTGCGAGATTAATTTCTTCCAGCACACTGTCCGTTAATCCCTTGTTGCCAATAATAACGAGGGGTTTAATGTCATGTGCTAACTGGCGCAAATGATGACGCTGTGTTTTTCCTAACTTGGGTTGTGGCATGGTTTTTTGCTGGCTCATTAAATTAAGGATTTGATTCGAAAAAGGGGCTAAGTGCGTTATTATACTTTAGTTTTAGAATAAAAGGCGATTTCAAATATGGCGCGAAGCAAAAGTAGCCGCGACTGGATGCAGGAGCATTTGAATGACGAATACGTCATTCGGGCACAAAAAGAAGGTTATCGTGCGCGTGCTATTTATAAGTTAATGGAGCTTGATGAACGTGACAGGCTGATTAAGCCGGGGCACCTTGTAGTGGACTTAGGTGCCGCACCGGGGAGCTGGTCGGAGTATGCGATTACCAAAGTCGGTAAGAAGGGCAAAGTGTTTGCGCTGGATTTGCTGGAAATAAACCCGATCCCACGGGTGGAGTTTATTCAGGGCGATTTCCGTGAGGATACGGTGCTGGATCAACTGATGAAATCGCTCGAAAATCACCCCGTCGACCTTGTAATGTCCGATATGGCACCCAATATAAGTGGTATGAAGGCGGTTGATCAGCCAAGGTCAATGTACCTGTGCGAATTAAGCCATGAATTAGCACGAAATGTGCTAAAACCCGGCGGTGATTTGCTGATGAAAGTCTTTAACGGGGCTGGATTAGACGAGTTTAAAAAGGCGCTTAGACAGGACTTTAACAAGCTGATTATCCGTAAACCAAAGGCTTCCCGAGCCCGTTCTAGTGAGAACTATTTGCTAGCAAGGGGCTACAATGTGTAGTACCGTCTAACTATTGTATTTGATTGATTTTGAGGTAGTAAATTGAACGATTTAACCAAAAATATTCTCCTTTGGGTGGTAGTCGCCGTTATTTTAATGATGGTTTTCCAGCAAATGGGAGTGAACAAAGAAAGTGATAAGCTAAGTTATTCCGAGTTTATGCAGTCCGTGGAGGGTAATCAGGTCAGCGAAGTGCTGATCACTAACCAGAATATTAGCGGTAAATTAACATCCGGCCGTAGTTTTACTACCTACAGCCCTGAAACGAGCAACAGTGCCATGGTGGGGGAGTTGCTCAAGAACGGCGTTAAAATTACCTCCAAGCCGATTGAGCACAGCATTTTAATGCAAATCTTTATTTCATGGTTCCCATTTATTTTAATTATTGGTTTATGGCTGTTCTTTATGCGTCAGATGCAAGGTGGCGGCGGTGGTCGCGGTGCTATGTCATTTGGTAAAAGCAAGGCACGCATGCTGGGTGAAGATCAGGTTAAAATTAGCTTTAACGATGTGGCCGGTGTTGACGAAGCAAAAGAAGAAGTCGCCGAGCTAGTCGAGTTCTTGCGTGATCCGTCCAAGTTCCAAAAACTGGGTGGCAAAATTCCAAGCGGTGTGTTGATGACCGGTGCACCCGGTACCGGTAAAACCTTATTGGCCAAAGCCATTGCTGGCGAAGCAAAGGTGCCCTTCTTTACTATTTCCGGTTCAGACTTTGTTGAAATGTTTGTTGGTGTCGGTGCTTCGCGTGTACGCGATATGTTTGAGCAAGCTAAAAAACATGCCCCTTGCATTATCTTTATCGATGAAATTGATGCGGTGGGTCGTCATCGTGGTGCCGGTTTAGGTGGTGGGCATGATG
>QIKU01000078.1 GCA_003232015.1 Gammaproteobacteria bacterium | reverse complement strand
AGGTTGCTAAGAAAAAGGCTAAAAAGAAAGTGACCAAAAAGAAGACGAAGCAAAAGGTTGCTAAGAAAAAGGCTAAAAAGAAAGTGACCAAAAAGAAGATGAAGAAAAAGGTTGCTAAGAAAAAGGCTAAAAAGAAAGTGGCCAAAAAGAAGACGAAGAAAAAGGTTGCCAGGAAAAAGGCTAAAAAGAAAGTGACCAAAAAGAAGGCGAAGAAAAAGGTCGCTAAGAAAAAGGCCAAAAAGAAAGTGGCCAAAAAGAAGACGAAGAAAAAGGTCGCCAGGAAAAAGGCTAAAAAGAAAGTGACCAAAAAGAAGGCTCGCAAACGTTAAATAAAACGTAATGCGGTAAAATAAAAACCGACCTGATCATGTCAGGTCGGTTTTTTAGTGCCAGTTTTTTTCTTTACTGCTACTTATGTTGTTTTTATCGGATAAATAAAAGGCGCAGTACTACAAAGAAGCAGGTGAGCCCGCTAATCGAACAGGCTGGCGTTTGGCACCCCATTTCCCGGGTTGTGCTTCAAATACGCCGGCAACTTTTGTACCGCAAGATTGACATTTTCCCTCGGCATCCAGGTGCCACTGGCCTAATTCATACCAGTCACGTTCAATCAATAACTTGCCACATTGATGGCACCATGTACTGTCGCCGTCGCGATTATGCACATTGCCAACATAGGCATAACGCACGCCGGCTTTCATAGCGATATCTCTGGCCAGGGTTAATGTGCTGGCCGGTGTGGCGGGCGTACTCATCATTTTAAAATCAGGGTGGAAGGCACTAAAGTGCATGGGTACATCCGGGCCTAAATTTCCCACCAGCCATTCACACATTTCAGTCAATTCCTTTTCAGAATCATTCTCGCCGGGAATAATCAAGGTGGTGGTTTCCAGCCAGCAATCGGTTTCCTGCTTAATATACTGCAATGTTTCTAATACCGGTTGCAGATGTCCTCCGGTTATTTTGTGATAGAAGCGGTCTGTAAACGCTTTTAAATCAACGTTGGCTGCATCCATCCACTGGTAAAATTCAGCACGGGGTTCCGGGTTCACATAGCCTGCGGTAACGGCAACGGGTTTAATGTTTTTTTCGCGGCAGGCTTTGGCAACATCAATGGCATATTCATGGAAAATAATGGGATCGTTATAGGTAAAAGCCACACTGCGACAGCCATATTGTGCTGCGGTATTGGCAATCGTTTCCGGGCTGGCAGCATCGGCAAGGGTGTGCATTTCACGGGATTTACTGATGTCCCAGTTCTGGCAGAACTTGCAGGCCAGATTGCATCCGGCAGTACCAAAGGAAAGAACCGGGGTACCGGGTAAAAAATGGTTGAGTGGTTTTTTTTCGATGGGATCAATGCAAAAACCACTGGAGCGCCCATAGGTAGTGAGCACTAGCTCATTATTCTGGTTAGCGCGTACAAAGCACAAACCCTGTTGTCCTTCGTGCAGCTTGCATTCACGTGGGCATAAATCACACTGCACCCGCCCATCGTCGAGTAAATGCCAGTATTTTGTTTTAACGACTGAATAATTTGCCATTATTGTCACCTAATTCCCTATATTATATATGGAGACTAAAAAAGACTATTGCAAGTGTGAAAAAAGGCCTTATTATAGAATTAAGCTAATTCAACCTGGACACAGCCCTGCTGTGGTTCAAAGATGGAAGGAGCGGACTATGAGTAAAACAAGACTCTCTGCGGTTGCCGGACTATTTTATCCGGTCGAAGCCGATATTTTGCAGCATGACATCCATCAATATTTAGAGCAGGCCAGAGCGAAACCCCTAACCGTTATTCCCAAAGCCATTATTGTTCCTCATGCCGGTTACGTTTATTCAGGTGAAGTTGCCGCTTCGGCTTATAAACAGATTATTCCATTTAAAGAACAAATTAATCGTATCGTGTTGCTTGGACCTTCTCATCGAGTAGCCTTTGCCGGATTAGCAGTGCCTGAGTCAGACATTTTTAATACACCATTGGGTGATATCCCCATTGACAAGAACGCCGTCACAAAATTATTAGCCATGCCGCAGGTTATTGCTTCGGAGCGAGCGCATCGGGATGAACATAGCCTTGAAGTGCAACTGCCTTTTTTACAGGAAATTCTGGGAGACTTTAGTCTGGTTCCTGTAGTGGTGGGGGAAGCTGAAAGGTTCGACGTGGCTGAAATTATTAATCTTTTTCTGGATGATGATAATACTTTAATTGTTATCAGCACGGACTTGAGTCATTACCATGCATATGAGGAAGCTAATAAAATAGACCGTGCAACCAGTGATGCGATTGTGCATTTGCAACCAGAACGGATTGGCTATGAGGATGCCTGCGGTCGTAATGGTTTAAATGGGATGCTTACGGTGGCAGAACAGAAGCAGCTTACGGTTGAACTGCTGGACTTAAGAAATTCAGGTGACATGTCAGGTTCAACTGATCGTGTTGTTGGCTATGGTGCTTATGTTGTCCATTAAATTATCAAAAGATGAACAGCAAACCTGTATTGATGTTGCAAAACAATCTATTTTGCATGGTTTGCAAAGCGGCTCTGCTCTGGATGTTGTGACAGAAAATTATGCCAGCACTCTGCAACAACGGCTGGCCTGTTTTGTAACACTGCATAAGCAAGGGCAGTTGCGAGGTTGTATCGGTTCGCTGGAAGCTTATCAACCTCTGATTAATGATGTTGCCGAGCATGCATTTGCTGCTGCATTTAATGACACGCGATTTCCTGCATTGCAGCAAAAAGAATTTAAAGATCTTGATATTGAAATATCTGTATTGAGCCAACCCGAAGCAATGCAGTTTAATAGTGAAGAGGATTTGTTGCGCCAGATACGGCCGGGACTCGATGGGCTTATACTGGAGTATCGCTATCATCGGGGTACTTTTTTACCTTCGGTTTGGGAGCAACTACCACAGGTTCAGGATTTTCTGCAACACTTAAAAGTTAAAGCCGGGCTGGATAAAAACTGGTGGCATCATGATGTGAAAATAAGCCGTTATGAAACATTTTCGTTTTCATAACAGGGTTCCCTTAATTATCGAACATTATGTATAAAGCGTTCAATCCACATAGCCACCTTACTCCAGAACCATTCTTTTATTTTCTGGCTTCGGGGACGAGATTTCCAATGTACTTTGTCTATTTGCTTTGACTTTTCAAAACCTTTTTTGAAAAATTCACCGAGCTGTTGTGTCAGTTGCGTCGATTGTGCTTCAATATTCAACTCAAGATTAAATTTCTGATTCCATCTGTCTAAATTACTGGAACCAATGCAAACCCAGTCATCACATAAAATGGCCTTGGCATGTGTAAATCGCTTCTGATATTCAAAAATATGTACCCGGTTCTTAAGTAAACGGCTATAGCGTTGCCTTGCTATCTGGCTTACCCAGGGGTGGTCTGAACTGCTTGCGCCGGGGACTAATAAGCGCACGTCACAACCGCGATGGGCAGCTGATTTCAGCTGACTGCGTAATTTTCGAGTGGGTACAAAATACGGGGTGGTAATCCAGACCCGTTTTTTTGCTTTGCGTATGGCGTGTAATATCGCACGCTGAATTTCATTACGGTGCCAGGTTTTAGAGGTTAACAGGCGGCCTTGTTCTATATTAAGAAAGAGGCTGGATGTATTAAATTTTTCTTTACAGTCCGTTATTTCTTTCTGGTTAAGTTTCCTTTGTTGCTGAAATAAATAAGC
>QIKU01000273.1 GCA_003232015.1 Gammaproteobacteria bacterium | reverse complement strand
ATACGATGCAAAAGCCGGTTACAGTGGTTCACGTATAACATTAACCGTCAGCCGGCGCTTTAACCGGATCTGGTTTGGTTTTTTTGCAAAATACGACAACTTAAATAATGCAGCTTTTATTGACAGCCCACTCATCAGGCAAAATGACTCACTAATGATGGGCTTTGCCCTGTCATGGGTTTTTAAAGAATCAAAACAGCGCAGTCGTTTCTAAATACTGTGTATTTATGCTATTCCCTCCTATACTAATACGATAAAATAGCCCGCTTTTTTAACGCAATACATTAAAACTGATTCAAGAACAAAATATAACCTAAGGTGTGTGGAGCCCCATGTCAGAATTTTCGATCACTAAATTTGTAGTTGGACAACGCTGGATAAGCGATACAGAAACCGATTTAGGTTTAGGCGTGGTCACTGCAACAGAAACACGCCGAGTTACCATCATATTTCCCGCCAGCGAACAGTCTCGCGTTTATGCTATTGGCCAGGCGCCATTAACACGTGTTATTTTTTTTGAAGGCGATAACATTGAATCAGAAGCGGGTCTGCGATATACCATTAACAAACTTGAAGAACGCGAGGGTCTTATCATTTACCATTGTGTTGATGAAGCAGGTGAAGCCTATGCACTATCAGAAGGGGAACTCAACCACTCAACCCAGCTGAACAAACCACGCGACCGAATGCTCACCAGCCAGATTGATAAACAACTCTGGTATAAGCTCCGCTACCAGACATTACTAAAACGTTATGAACTGGCACAGTTACAAACACGCGGCTTGCTCGGCCCACGTGTGAGTTTAATCCCACATCAACTTTATATTGCACATCAGGTGGCTAACCGCAGTGCGCCACGCGTGTTACTGGCCGACGAAGTGGGTCTGGGTAAAACCATTGAAGCCGGTTTAATTATTCACCAGCAATTAATAACCGACCGGGCACAACGTATTTTAATTATTGTACCCGAAGCACTCATGTACCAATGGATGGTTGAAATGCTGCGGCGCTTTAATCTTAAAATGAGTTTATATGATCAAGAGCGTTATCAGGACAGCGTTGACGATGAACATAACCCCTTTATTGATGAGCCACTACTATTATGCAGCCTGGAGTTTGTTACTCACAGTGACAAAGTGTTAGAACAATTGATAGAAGCAGAATGGGATATTCTGGTCATTGATGAAGCCCATCACCTTGCCTGGTCTGAAGCAGCCCCAAGCAAAGCATATACGTGTATTGAAAATTTATCCGCAACTATCCCTGGCCTGTTATTGTTAACAGCCACCCCGGAACAACTAGGTGAAGAAAGTCATTTTGCACGACTGCGTTTACTCGACCCCCATCGTTATCACAGCCTTGATAAGTTTCTTGAAGAAGTACAGTCTTTTAAAACTATCGCTCACGTTGTTGATAATTTACTCGATGCTGATTCTTTAAATGAAGAATCCAGTAGCACCCTTGTTAACTTATTTAAGGGCAATGAAAATTATTTATCGTTACTCGATAACTTTAATATGCTCGAAGATAATGATAGTTACCGACAACAACTCATTCAAATTCTGGCTGACCAGCATGGCACCGGGCGGGTACTGTTCCGCAATACACGTAATGCAATAAAAGGTTTTCCTGAACGTAAAGCCCATGCTTACCCGTTAAAATCACCCGCGGCCTATGAGTCATTAATACAGGCCTATATAGAAGCCAATGATGTTGAAAAACTCCAACTACCACTATTACTCACACCTGAAATTATTTACCAGAATGTTTTTGCCAATGAAGGTGAACACTGGACAAATATCGATCCGCGCATTGCCTGGTTAGCTGACATTCTTAAAACCCATCGCAATGAAAAAGTTCTGGTAATATGCGCTTACGCCACAACCGCCATTGATATTTCCACAGCCTTGCGAGAGCAATATGGCAAGCAATCGGCAGTGTTTCATGAAAACATGAATATTATTGACCGTGATCGCGCCGCCGCTTTCTTTGCTGACAGGGAAGATGGCTCGCAAATTTTAATTTGCTCCGAAATTGGCAGTGAAGGTCGCAATTTTCAGTTTGCACATCATCTGGTTTTATTTGATTTGCCTTATAACCCGGACTTGCTTGAACAACGCATTGGCCGACTCGACCGTATTGGCCAGATGGAAACCATCCACCTGCATATACCCTATTTTGAAAACTCAGCACAGGCTATTATGTACCAGTGGTATCACAGCGGCCTGAATGCTTTTATGCATACCTGCCCGGTTGGTCAGGCCGTAATGCAAAAGCACACAGAAGAGTTAAATAATTATTTAATTAATCCGGGCTTTGACGCCTTCTCAATCGAACAATTTATTCATATGGTGCATGCCGATACCAATGATTTTACCCAACAGTTGCAACAAGGTCGGGATCGTTTTCTTGAGCTTAATCCTTACCAGCAAGAAGAAGCCACCGACATTGCGGCCAATATTCAATACTGGGATCATGACCGCGGTTTAGAACATTACCTGTCCGGCGTGTTTGATATGTACGGCGTTGATTTTGATTTCCATGCACAAAAAAGTTTTACCCTGCACCCAACCGACCACATGTTGATTACCCACTTCCCCGATTTACCGGATGAAGGTGCAACCATTACTTTCGACCGCCATCATGCGCTCGCTCATGAAAACATGTACTTTATGACATGGGAACACCCGATGGTTGTAAATTTAATTGATTTATTCGTCTCACATGAGCATGGCAACACCGCGTTAAATATTGTAAAGCTACCTAAAATAAAGCCAGGCAGTATTTTACTGGAATGTATTTTTGTTATTGAATGCAGTGCCCCGCAAAAATTACAAATCCACCGCCACTTACCACCGGCCGTTATTCGTGTGCTGATGGATTCAGCTAATCAGGATTTAACAAAACAATTTGATTTTGACGCATTGCACGGTGCGGTGATTCAATTAAACAAACAAATTATCAGCCAACTTATTCACACCCATCAGGAACGATTAAAAGCCATGTTTGCTCAAGCCGAAAATATCGCCACACAGGATTGTGCAGCGCAAACACAACTAAAAATAACGGAAATGACCAGCAATTTTAACCAGGAAATTCAGCGCTTAAAGTCCTTACAAAAAGAAAACCCAAATATTCGTAATGATGAAATCAGCAGCATGGAAAACCAGAAGGATAAACTGAATACCGTTATGAACAAAGCCTATGCCCGACTGGATTCTTCTCGTTTAATTGTTGCAGGCTAAACGGATAAGCGGTTCCCCAAGCGCAGAAATTACAAAAAAGAGGGGTTTTACCTCTAACAAGGACAAAACCTGCCTTTTATTCAGCTTCCATTCAGCTATATTCAGATATTCTACTCCCATACTATTCCCACCCTGACTCAGGAGTTATATTATGAAAATCGCATATACAAAATACGCTGTTCTGGCATTCAGTATCGCCGCGCTCAGTAGTATAAGCCTGGCCACTCAAGCCAGCCCAAAAGGCGGCCACAATCCACATAGTAGCGGCAGCCAAACTCACAGCAGTAACAGCAGCAGTGGATACAGTAATTATCGGCCACATAGAGGCGGGGGCTACCCAAGCCATGGTTATAGACCTCATGGTTATAAGCCCCACGGCTATGTGCATGGGGGTTATGGGTATTATCCCCGGCACCCGGGTTATGTCGGCTATTATCAGCCTCACCCCGTGCACGGCATTAACCTGATACCTTCAATAAGTGCCAATATTCACCTTCCAGGCTTTAGCCTTAACTTGCACTAAAATAATTGCCGGAATAAGCTCAGGGCTGAAACACAA
>QIKU01000229.1 GCA_003232015.1 Gammaproteobacteria bacterium | reverse complement strand
GCATAGATGTTATGCGTAACGGACAGTTGATAAGCCTGTGGGTGCCACGCGGGCCGTTGGGTATTCGGCTGGGCGCTGCGCGGGTTAAGCCCTGAAAAAGTTGGCAGTTGGCAGTTGGCAGTAAAAGTGCGAATAAATTCGTACATACAACTGCCCTTATTGCAGGCTCGAATGCATTCGAACAATACTTCGGTTTCAACAAAAGACCAAAGACAGGCGACCGATAAAACAGCCCGGTAAATTACCTTTAGCTAATATAAGAAACTACTTATTGTCTATTTACGAGTTAATGCTTGTTTTTACAACATTTGTCGGCATATATTACATATATTACACTATTAAAAATACATGTTAACTTTTTGTTTTATATAACATTTAAGTATAAATAGTCTTTTAATGCACTGCGCACCTGATGAATGATGAATTTAACTGTCGGTATAATTGACAGTTACTGTCTGCAGCCTGGCTAGTGTCAAAAATCACCCCCTACCTGACCCTGTAACTACATTTAAAAACAACAAGTTATTAAGTTTGGCGTAGTTATTGCTTGTCTCAGCCCTAACGCAGTGCATATTTACAAATTAATCAAATGATAAAAAAACCTGAGGAAGCATAAAAATGGAATCTAATAAAATATTAAAACGCCTTGTACTTGTGGGCTCAGTATTAACACTAGGCGCATTTTCCAGTTTCGCGACAGCTGCTGCTGTGGAATCAGGCAGTGTCACCTTCACGAGCCCAGCTCCCTTCGTTTATAACACATCGGTAAATTACGATATTTATGCTCCCGGTGATGCAGCAAGCCCGGCTCCATCTGCAAGCGATTACACTTACGTTTACCAGGTAGTTAACAATGTAGTTACACCACCAGCCGGTGGATTTAATGTACCCGTGGATCGATTTGACCTGGGCGTTGGTACCAGTGCCAGTATCACAAGTGTCAACACTCTGGGTGCAGGCGATGCGCCATCATCCATTGATTCATCAACACCTGGCAACATTCGCTTTTTGTTTGGCACTGGTATCCTGCCGGGATCATCATCAAACCAACTTGTTGTCCATAGCCCAAGTGCACCCGGTGATGCCAATTCTATCGTGGCTTTTTCCAGCTACCTGGATAGCCAGATACTAAGAGCACCCTTTGCTCTGCCTGCAAAGGACTTCGCTTGTTTTGACATCAATAAAGTCAAAATCGAAATCAAGAAGAATAAAATTTCCAAAGACAAACTCAAAATACAGAAAGGCGCAATCAGCTTCAATGCTGGTGAAGGCTTCGATCCCGCAACAGACATCGTTAAATTATCTCTGGACAACGGCACATACATGTTGTCAATTCCGGCTGGATCATTTGAGCAAAAAGGCAGCAAGGCTGATTTCAAATATGAAACAGGTTCAGGCGTCTCTCCGAAAGTTAAATTTCGTCTTAACATAGACAAAGGTGAATGGAACGTAAGCATCAAGCATGCAGATCTTGCTATCTTCCTTAACGCAGCAAGTCTGGATGTGACCTTAATGATTGGAGATACGAAGGGCCAGACATCACTTCCTTTAACTATCAATAAAGATACGGCTTCTAAACAGAAGCTGAAATACAAACGCAGCCCTAAATTCTCATGTCCGAAACTGCGTGATGATGACAGTTCAATCGCTAATGACTCAGGTTTTGGTCATGGCCATCACAAACGCAGTTGTCTGTCCGCATTCAGTGCAACCTACCACCTCGATCAGGCCGATGAAGAAACCATATCGCTGTTTGGTGGTGATATAGGACATCCCGACACAACAGTATCAATTTCAGCGGGCTCCAGCGCAACATTCCACACTTCCTGCAGCGTGTGCATGGCATGTGGTGATACTGATGCCAGTGGCAATTTCACAATTACAGAAATTTCAGATGCTACAGGCAAGCTCACAACCAAGTGTGGTATCGATCCAAGTTGTGACATTACACCGGCTCCAGCAACATCAGGGGCTCAGTAAAACTGCAGCTTAAGTGCTAAAAATTGGTTAAACAAAGTTAAATATTTAAAAAGGAAACAGCAAAATGAAAAACATAATGAAACAGTTCAAGTGGGTCTCTGGACTCACAGTATTGCTATTCGCGGGACAGGCACAGGCCGCAGTAATTATGAGTGGTTCTTCAACTTTTAGTGAACAGGATGGGATTTTTTCCGGCACTGTGTTTGCTGAAATAACAGGCACAGCAGGTAACTACACATCAATGTTCACCCTTGTTATGGATGCCGATTCTGATGCTAGCGCTTCTATAATACGTGATATAAATCTCTCTTCCTGGCAGCTGGGTGCAGGATTTAACACAGGGGCAACCTCAGGCGGATCTGCTGGTGGTGACCCTAGTCTGGCAATTAATGCCGGCTTTTTTGGGAATGATGCATTGTTTACTTTCGGTGGGTTAGCAGAGGGCGCAACTTCTGCATCATTCTGGTTTGATTTTGCTGATCTTGACCTTGCTGGTGACTCGATAGCTTTCGGTATCAGTTCTTTTGATAATCTATCATCGGTTAACGCTTCAATTAATCTGGCACCCATTCCAGTTCCAGCCGCA
Organism: Gammaproteobacteria bacterium; assembly: GCA_003232015.1. The sequence continues at coordinate 1,256 of QIKU01000229.1, read as the reverse complement.
GTCTGGTTGTTTGGTTCTGGTTTATTAGGTCTTGCAGGGTTTGCCAGGCGTAAACAAAGCTAATAACAGGTAGAAAGTTTCATTTTGCTAAAAGGCTCGTCAATGACGAGCCTTTTTTTATTGCCCTGGATTAAGGATGAAATCTTAGTTCTACTTTTTCGGTATGCATCGCAAGATGCGCCAGGAAAAGCGCGAGGAAAAAAGTAGTCCCCAGCATTTCCAGAAATTCTTCAATGACCTTGGACAGGTGCCTGACAGCGTTGTAGTCAAGCGAGGTGGCGACAATGACCGTTTTGTACCCCCCATACAGGCCCTCTACATAATCCAGCCCTACAGCCACGGTATAACAGCCCAGCCCAGCGACTAATAACAAACGCAGTGAATTCAACGAAAGCTCAATCCATAAAAAAACAAGTAGAAAAAATCCCATAAAAACAAACATAGGCCCTAATATAACTTGCCATGGATAACTGGGATAACTTTCCAGCAATTCGCCACCAATAATATCTTTGGCTTCATCTGCCTCCATGACAACATCTTCGTATGCGGAGCCAATGGATTCATGAATGGCCGCTGCATCGTCAATCGCCATCAGGGTAAAAAACAATGCAATCAAAGCCCACGAATATCTTTTAAATGTTTTTACATCCGAATCGTGCAGGAAACGCGCAAACAACAGCCACAACACCATACCGGTAAGGAGTAACTGCGTGCTTGAAAACCAGGAACCTATACTGCCTTCGCGAGCCAGGTTGAATAATTGCTGAATTGCCAGACTATCTACAACTTTTACATAACTGAACGAAAGGTCAAACGCCACCAGAATCAGCTCGAAGGAGAGAAATATGATTAACACTTTCTTTACTAACGACGCAGATAAAAATCGTATTGTCAGAGTCTTTCCAGCTGTCGTCATATTAGAAGCAGTCATGTGTGATTATGTGACTGTAAATATATAGAATATTTACCAGTGATTGAATACACCTGAAGTATATCAGGAAACAAAATAAACCCCGTCATTACGAATATCGGGGCGTTAATCCTCGGCAACGAAAGACCAGAGACAAACGACCAGTAACATCGCCCTTCTTGTTTATATCTAATTAGTCTAATATACCCACCCCTTATCTTCTGATTGGTAGTTGTCGTGTACGAATTTGTTCCAGGCCAGCGTTGTATTAGTGATGCCGAGCTGCAAATGGGCCTGGGCACGATTATTACGGTCGAATTCCGCCATTTAACGGTGTTGTTTCTCG
>QIKU01000105.1 GCA_003232015.1 Gammaproteobacteria bacterium | reverse complement strand
TTTTCGTCTCATTGTCTTTCTCCTGTCGTACGTTAAAATACATCAGGATTATCACTTATGCTACTGTCTCATTTTCGGGGTCCACTTCTCTACCAGTTCCGCCACCGAGCCAACAAGCTGAGCATTATATGTAATCTTTGCATGCTTTGTAAAAGTAATTTCTGTAATATCCGCGTTTATGGCTCAAAATAAAATTAAAAGTAACGGCGATAGTGGCGCGACTGTTCAGAATAGCCCATCAAAAAAAATCTGGCAGCGAACCGACTTCCAGTTTGATTTGCCAGCTGAACTTATTGCGCAGCAGCCAACGAGTGAGCGAGAGGCCAGTCGATTACTGGTTGTGTCACCAGAAACACAGCCATTCCAGGACAAACTGTTTACCGATTTTGTTGATTACTTAAACCCGGGCGACTTGCTTATTATGAACGATACGCGGGTGATCCCTGCACGTTTGCTTGGACGTAAAGATACCGGTGGCAAGGTCGAGGTATTGGTTGAGCGGGTGTTGGATAATAAAAAAGTGCTAGCACATGTTCGTTCAAGCAAATCACCTAAATCAGGAGCCGAACTTATTCTGGAAAATGTGCTTTATGCAACCGTGCTGGGGCGTGAGGATGATTTGTTTTTGCTTGAATTTAAATTACCAGATGATGAAACAGTTTTAACTGCTTTAGAACAATACGGTCATATCCCGTTACCACCTTATATAGAGCGAGAAGATAACCAGTATGACCGTGAGCGCTATCAAACGGTTTATGCTAACAAACCGGGCGCCGCTGCGGCACCGACCGCCGGTTTGCATTTCACTCATGATATTTTAGGTAAGATAGCGGATAAAGGTATCGCGATTGCAACCATCACCTTGCATGTGGGTGCAGGCACCTTTCAGCCAGTGCGGGTTGATAATTTGCAAGACCATAAAATGCATTCAGAATGGATTAGTCTGGATGATCCGGTTGTAAAACAAATTAACGAAACAAAACAAAAAGGCGGGCGCGTAGTAGCCATTGGAACCACCTCGGTACGTTGTCTGGAATCGGCTTTTGCACATCATGGCACATTGCAAGCTTATACCGGCGAAACGGATATTTTTATTACTCCCGGTGTTAAGTTTAATGTTGTTGATGCCTTGCTTACCAATTTTCATTTGTCAGAATCAACTTTAATCATGTTAGTGAGTGCTTTTGCCGGTTATGACAATACGATGGCGGCATATCAGCATGCTATCGATCAAAAATATCGCTTCTTTAGTTATGGTGATGCGATGTTTATTACGAATAAACAAGAATAATTTACGTATAATGCTTCTTTTTTAACGAGTCCCAAACAGTGAAATTTAATTTACTTAACACCGAAGGTGCCGCACGTCGTGCACAATTACAATTTAAACGAGGCACGATAGAAACCCCTGTTTTTATGCCAGTAGGAACTTATGGCACGGTCAAGGCAATGACCCCCGACGAGCTTGAATCCATCGGTGCAGACATTATTCTCGGTAATACTTTTCATTTAATGCTGCGCCCCGGCACCGAGGTGATTGAAGCGCATGGTGATTTACATGACTTTATGAACTGGGAACGGTCTATTTTGACCGATTCTGGCGGTTTTCAAGTTTGGAGCCTGGGCGCAGGTAGTGAAAAACGTACGGTTGAAGCCGGTAAAGCCAAAACGTCGAATAATAAATTGAAGGCAGCAAAAATAACCGAGCAAGGTGTGCATTTTCAGTCACCGGTGGATGGCCGTAAAATTTTTATGGGGCCGGAAGAGTCTATGCAAATCCAGCACTCGCTGGGCTCCGATATTGTGATGATTTTTGATGAGTGTACGCCGTACCCGGCCACAGAGTCTCAGGCAAAAGATTCGATGGAACTCTCATTACGTTGGGCTGAGCGTAGCAAAGTGGAGTTTAATCGCTTATTAGCGCAGAGCCAGCCTGCCCGGAACGAAGCGCTATTTGGTATTGTGCAGGGCGGTATGTACCCGAATCTGAGAGAGCAATCGATAGCTGGGTTGAAGAAAATCGGCTTTGATGGTTATGCCATTGGTGGTTTGTCGGTGGGTGAGCCAAAAGATGAAATGATGACGACGCTGGATAATTTAACCCCGCATATGCCGGAAGACGCACCGCGCTATTTAATGGGTGTGGGCACGCCTGAAGATCTGGTTGAATCGGTGCGTCGAGGTGTCGACATGTTTGACTGTGTAATGCCAACACGCAATGCCCGCAATGGTTACCTGTTTACCAGCAAAGGGATGGTGCGGATCCGTAATGGCCAGTACCAAATGGACACCAACCCAGTGGATTCGGAGTGTGGCTGTTACACTTGCCAAAACTACAGCCGGTCTTATTTACGGCATTTGGATAAAACCGGTGAAATTCTGGGTGCTCGTTTGAATACGATTCATAATCTGTATTATTACGTGCATTTAATGGCGGACATACGTTTAGCGCTTGAAAAGAGTCTATTTTCAGATTTTCTGACAGAATTTTATGCAAAAAGGGAAAAAAGCCTGCCGGCTATGGCATAATACAGCGCATAATTTTGATACTTGTTTTTAATTTAAGGGGAAATCATGAGTTTTTTCATTTCAGATGCACTAGCAGAAGGCACAGAAGCTGCTTCCGGACCGGGTGGCGAGCAGTTTATTTTATTAATTGGCATGGTGGTTTTGTTTTACTTCATTCTTATCCGCCCACAACAAAAGCGTGCCAAAGAACATAAAAAAATGGTGGCGGCCATTGGCAAAGGTGATGAAGTGGTTACCAATGGCGGTGTTTTAGGTAAAGTGACCGAGGTTGGTGAACAATACCTGACGCTTGAAATTGCAGATAATGTTGAAATTAAAATGCAAATTCAGGCTATTGGAACAGTGCTGCCCAAGGGTTCGATTAAGGCAGCTAAAAAAGATTAAGCCTTTGATGGGTTAAAGCAGCAGAGTTCATTCTTAAAAAATAACAAACCAATATACAAATCACCTTCATTGATGAAAGTGGTTTGTATTTCCTAAGCAGGCTATATCATGTTAAATAAATACGCACTCTGGAAAAACGTCCTTATTTTAGTGACGGTTTTAATTGGTGCCCTGTACGCATTACCCAATATCTATGGTAGTAATCCAGCTATTCAGATTACGGCAACGCGCGCAGCAACGGTTGATGAGAATTTAGTAAAGCGGGTTACAGCTGAGTTAAATAATCTGGGTGCAGAATTTTCGAATGTAAAAATTGACGATGATATTCTGGTTATTCGTTTTAAAAATGTAGAAGAGCAACTTAAAGCCAATGATATGTTGCGAGAGTCTTTGGGGGACGCGTATTCTGTTGCGCAAAATATTATCACTGCTTCACCTGAATGGCTGTTAAACCTGGGTGCAAAACCAATGTATCTTGGGCTGGACTTGCGTGGTGGTTTACACTTTCTGATGGAAGTGGACATGGATACTGTTCTAAAACAAGGCTACGAAACATTTACTTCCGATGTTCGACGGGTGTTAAGACAGGAAAAAATTCGTTATTTAACGGTTAAGCAGCTTAAAGACAGTATTGAAGTTAAATTTCGTGACAGTGCAACACGGGACGCGGCAGAAGCCCCTATTCGCAAGGAGTTAGAAGAATTAGAGGTTGAAAAGAGTGATCGCGATGGTGCTTTTTATCTTTCAGTAAAAATGACCGAAGCATCGTTAGTAGAGCGCAAAAAATCTGCGCTGAAAAAGAACATTACCACTTTGCGTAAGCGGGTGAATGAATACGGTGTTTCGGAGCCGGTTATCCAGCAGCAGGGCGACGATCGTATTGTTTTACAATTACCTGGTGTGCAGTGTAGTTCCTGTGTCAAGAAAACACTCAGTGCGGTTGCTTCACTGGAGTTCAGGCTGGTTGACTGGAAAAACAGTGTTGAAGATGCATTAAAAGGTCG
>QIKU01000127.1 GCA_003232015.1 Gammaproteobacteria bacterium | reverse complement strand
ACCGTAGCGGGACTATTGCCAAGATTGACAACGCTGATGGTGCGGATTTGGAATTTAAGCTGCGCGTTCATGAATTAATAGAGGTGCCCTTATGGCTGTCTTGTTAGTTCCGCGTTCTAAAGCTTTTATTTTGCGCTGTTCTTCTGATATAGGCATGCCAAGTGAAGTCTCACCGCCTCGTTCTTTGCGTAGTTGCCTTGCCTAGGTATCAACTGTGGATTTACTCATGCTCATAGCTTCAACGGCTTCTCTAACAGAATATCCTTTGTCGACAACAAGTTCTGCAACTTCTTGTCTAAATTCAGGTTTGAAATGTTTAGTCATGTACCTATCTTTATTAATGATGATATATGATATCACCTTTAATTCGGTGGCCAAATTTAGTATGCCACTACAGCACGACATAAATGATCGAAAAAACGGAGTTTACACCAAGTAAATGACTGTTTTGAAATAATTTATAACGCAGTTGGAGCGGAAAATAAATTCGTGCAAAGGTCTCATTTTCTATAAATATCCACTGTATAAATTGGTTAATACTGGTATGTTGGTTTCCATAGTTTTTAATTATTTAGGCGCGCTATGGAATGGCGATAACAGTTTGTATTAATAGGACAGTTGAAAAAGATACCATTAGTTAATGTGTAGGTGCGAATTCATTCGCACGGGCTTATGTAATAGCGCGAATAAATTCGCATCTACAAAAAATAAATTTTTTTGAGTATTCTTTATTTACATCTCAGTAATAAAGCTCTGCATCAACGTTTAGTCCATTGTTGTTGAGTTTATGAAAAATTTCAATGTAAAACACTAGGTTTTTATGAATTTAAAAATTTAACAGGAAACTAAAATGAAACGAATAATCAATGGGTTGACTTTTTTAAAGCACACTTTTTTTTACGGCAGCATTATCTTTCTGGCTTCTATTTCAATAACCAATGCAGCGGTGATCGCGAATGATGGCGGCATCACCTTGTGGGTATCCTACGATAACCTCGATACCACAGATGCGGATATTGATGATGTTATTACCGAAGCTGATGAATTACCGGGAGGCTTTAACTGTGGCCCCACTAATACAGGGCGCAGTGCCTTAGGCGCACCCAATAGCCCGCCTTCGTGCCCTGGGGGCACAGGCTCTTGCACGGGCCGTGAAAAAATTAGCGGCGATTTAGAAAAATTTGCAGACTATATTTTTCAGAGCACCGAAGGGGCCCACTATTTAAGACATGTTTATGTTTCAGACAAGGGCCGTGCTTGGGATAGTGCAGATATTAAATGGAATATGGGAGTGGGTGGTTCATCTGCCCCCGTGGGTGGCTGGGTCAATTCGGGTGCACAATTGAATATGCAATCGGCCTATCGAACCTGTATTCATGATGTTGCACACCATGAATTGGGCCATTATTTCTATAGCTTACCGGATCGATATGCTAATTCATTGGGATATTATGAGGGCACAGTAGGTGCTAGTGGCATTTTTGATGTGGATGTCACAGGACGTGATATTAATACCGTGATGTCGAATAATTTCCCGCATCTATTTGTTGATACAACCAATGCACAAATTACCGTTGACTATGATCAACCCGGACCAGGTGTCACCACGGGTGAAGTGCTTACACCTAGTTTACTCAGCGATGCAGATGCCGATAATAATGGCCCCGATCGCGCGCACCATGGTTTTACTATGCCGTTTGCACAGGATGAGTGGAGTATGTTGCCCGGCCTGCATGTTGATTTATCGGGAGTACACACCGAAGGAAGCTTTGCCGATCCCGGTGATCGTCCTGCCGTTAATATTGTTTTTATCGGTGACGATGAGCCTCACCCCGGTTACGTGTTGTTACTCGATCGCTCCGGTTCCATGGGCGTAACAACCAATGGCATTAGTGCCGCACAATTTGTGCAAGAGGCGGGCATGTTTTTGTATCATAGCTCTGACCCTGCGGATATTGTTGGCACCTACCTTTACAATGCCAGCACCGAAGAGCTGTTTCCCTATTCGGTTTATAACTCAGCCAATGATTTACCTTTTGTTAGTTTTCGCAATGCTTCGGGCCTAACGGATATTGCGGAAGCATTGCAAACCGCGATTGATAAATTGATAGAAACACATGGCGAAGCAGGGGTGAATGGCGCTGAAATTTATCTGATGTCCGATGGCCGCCAAACCACGGGTGCCAGTTTATGGGATCAGGTAGCCCGCGCAAATGAACGTGGTATTAAAATTAATACCTTCTCATTTGGTAATGCGGATGCAACCACCATGGATTCGATTGCCTCGGGAACGTCTGGCAGTACAACCGTGTTGTCTGAGCGCGAAGATGCGGCGGAATTGAAAATGCTGATGACAAGACAGTTTTCCACGGGCCGCGGCAAAACACCGGTTTTTTCATTTAAAGGAAAAATGCAGGAAAAAATAAATCTTGGAAAAAATCAAGTTTTCCAGGGGCAATTTGTAGTGCCGCCAAAGTCTGGAGAATTGCAATTTTATACTTTTATGAATGAAGGTAATGCTTCGCGATATATGCAGCTTAGCCTGCGCTCACCTGCTGGTGTCACCACCGTGTCATCCCCCGCAGATAATGTTGCGATTAAGGGGCGCTTTAATGGCCTTAAAGTGGAAGCACCAAAAGCTGGAGTGTGGACTTACACTATAGCAAGCGCACGCGGGAGCTTGCCCGATGAAGATATTGAAATAACCGCTTACGTTGAAAACCGAGAGTTAAAAGGTCGCGTCTGGTTTGACGATGAGATTAATAAAGGCGTTGTATCGGTACGAGCACAACTATATTTTCGTTATCCGCTAACTAACTTAAGCGTGACGGCTCGATTGTATTCCGGTGGAAAATTTCTAGCCTCTGTGCCGATGAGTGACGATGGTTCTGGTGCTGATATTCAAAAGCGCGATGGCACCTATTCGGCTTTACTCGACCTGAGCCAAACGGGATTACAAAAACTCGAAATAACCAAAAAACTTCGCACACAAAAAATACGGGTCGAAGTGGATTTTAAGGTTAGCAAAAACTCAATTCCGGCTCCTCATGCACATTATGAAACGGGGGCGACACAGAAGATGTTAGAAAGTGATTACGCCGTGGGTAATAAATCAGAGTTCACCGCTTGGGCAACGAATGTGATTAATTTAGCCGATCTGACTCAGGATAAAGATTACCATAAACCCAAAATTACCATTCCCGGTTCCCCAGGAAGTATTAATGTGGTTGCCGGAGGCAAGGGCAAGCTGACATTTACTATTGTTAATGCCCGGCCATTAATTAGTCAATTACGGGTATCTTTAGGCGGGGCTATCGATGTGACTATTGAGCCTGAAAAATCAACGCCGACTAACACCCTCAGTCAAACGTATACGCTGCATTTTAGCGTGCCCAAAGATGCCAGCGCGATACAACATGATCTTGTGCTGCAATTTGCGGATACTCAGCTGGTGGTGCCGGCTGCGGTTAAAATTGTTAAAATTGGTGGGGCTACAGGTGGTGACACGCAAGATAAGTTTAAGTTAATTATTATGGCTTTGCTTATTTTCATCTTTATTTTGATTATTTACTACATCAGAAAAAAGCCTTGAATAAGTAGAAAAATATTAGTCAGGTAACGTTTAAGTAGGGTGGTATATTGCGTATAACCACCCTACACGTTACTGCTAACGTTTCCACTAAACATTGAGTCAAAGGAGTTGACCGATGCCTAAACCACGAAAAGCTCAGGTTTTCCTAGCGAGCACCCCTTACTATTACGTGCCCCTCGCTGCGTACCCAAAACATTTCGTGGGGCAGGCTCTCCGCAGAGCATTTTTATGTGGAAAAGACTCAGTGTCCTCAATATACCCGTAGCGATTAAGATTTAGGTGTCACTGCACACCCTCTTTATTCCATGGCTGCGTTGAAATTCCTCGCAATAGAACAACGATTA
>QIKU01000140.1 GCA_003232015.1 Gammaproteobacteria bacterium | reverse complement strand
GTCTGAGCAAACAGGATTTGTCACGCTTTCATGGTGAAAATGAGCGAATTTTGATTCGTGACTATTATACGGCGATTCGTTTTTATGGGCAGTTATTGAGAAATATGGCTGTGAACCCGGCCATAGATGGATGAAGATGGACATAGTTCGCAGTTTAGTGGATTATTATCAGGGTTAATCAAAAGATATGTCTAAATTCAAATAGTTATTTGCTATTATTATCTCGGCGGTTAGAATTTATACGGTTGATAGTGTGATCTTATCAGCTCCTTCTGAATAGACTAAAAGAGAGAAAACTCTGTGGATACCAATGTATTAGTATTTGCCATTGCTTTATTGCTCAATCTGGTTGGTTTTATATGGCTAGTCGTTGTTGGATTCAAACGCAGTATTGCCTGGGGCATTCTTATTTTTCTCCTTTCACCTTTTTCAGCCATTATTTTCGCTGTTACAAACTGGTATGACGCAAAAGGCTCTTTTTTACTTTATTTTATTACCCTGATTGCTGTGCTGGCCTCAGGATTCTTGATTGTCGAGCAACATGGAGGCGTCGAACGGTTTGAGAAAGTTTCCGCGGCTTTGGAATCCGGGCAGATCAAAGAAAATGAAGTATTGTTATATTTAGATCCTAATACGCTGTTACCTGGCGAAGAAGATGATAGCGAAGAAGCTGAGTTAGGTATCGACCTGGATGGTGATGGCATTATCGATACGCCTGAAGCAGTCATTACTGGCGAGGAACCTGAATCTGTTAGCAGGAATAATTTGACAGAATCTGATTCAAAACGGGGAACCGATCGAGGTATTGAAGCCGGTGCTAAAGATAGAACAAAACGTGCAGAGACGGATAATGATGAAGAGCTTGTGGTCATTATCGAGGAAAAGCAAAAGGCGCTAAGTTATCCTACCCCGGGAACTATCGTGACGGATCCATTGGTCGCGCCGAAGAAAAAGGTAAAAAGCGGTTCGGTACGGGTCAAGTTAAGTAAGATAAATAATTATATTGGGCGCTATTTTATAGTTACCACCAAAAAAGGCAATGAACATCGTGGTATTCTGGTGAAAGTGACCAAGTCACGTTTTATTCTGGAACGAAAAATCTATGGTGGGACTTTTAGATACAAGATATCCAGGAAGCGTGTTAAGCGAATTGATATGCTAAAGAAAGAATATATTGATGAACTCTCATAAGTTTTATCGGTTTTCCAGGATTGTCGGTTAGTGTCATCCCTTACGGCTATTTCAAATAAATTCACGGCTTTAAACGAACCGCTATATAAATATTTTGTTCAACACTCAGTGCGTGAGCCAGAGGTATTATCTCGTTTACGAGAGGAAACTAGTCGCTTAGAAATGAGCGTCATGCAAATTTCACCAGAACAAGGCCAGTTTTTGTCTTTGCTGATAAAACTTCTAAATGTTCAACGTGCAATCGAGGTGGGTGTGTTTACTGGATACAGCAGTCTGGCCGTAGCGATGAGCTTACCTGAAGATGGACTGCTGGTGGCGTGTGATATTAACAAGGAATGGACAGATATGGCACGACGTTTCTGGAAAGAAGCCGACGTCGAAAAGAAAATACAATTAAAATTGGGTCCTGCGGTGACCAGCTTACAAGCGCTGGTAGATTCAGGAGAACAAAATCAATTTGACTATGCTTTTATTGATGCGGATAAAACCAACTATAGAAACTATTATGAGTTATGCTTAACGTTGGTTAAACCGGGTGGCATTATTCTAATAGATAATGTGTTATGGGGAGGGGCAGTCATTGATGACAGCGATCAATCTGAAGATACAATCGCGATACGCGAATTAAACGAATTTATACTCAACGACACTAGAATCGATCTAAGTATGCTGCCATTAGCCGATGGTCTTACCTTGATACGACCTCGTTAATGCATATTTTTTTTACATTGACAAATTTGGTCTTGCACGATGGTCATGAGTTCATCGAGCTGCATCTGATCGGGTAAGTCACGAATATCTGAAAACCAGATCTCTTTAATCTGACGGTGTTGCATCGTATCCTGGTTGGCAATGAGAGGGGTTCCCACAAATACGCCATGATCGCCGTTATCTAATTTTACGGTAATAAGCTGAAGCGGTATCGGTTTCATATTTTAGACTCCTGATTTATCGATATTGCTCTATCCATAGTCAATTAATCGACATTTAATGCCTCGACAGTTAAATAATGCATTTAATATGCCATGCATGGGGAAAATATTGGTAGATTTGAAAATAAGGTTAAATTTGAAAAAAGCATGCATGAGTTAAAACATGTTATATAGAACGACAGGAAATAATCACGCACAAAGGAGCTGCACGCATGAGAAGTAAATTTAAAATTAAATATAATTTAGTAAGTATAGTTTTCATTATTCAACTGAGTTTTGGTAGTGTCGTTAATGCCGATGAACTTCCGAGTATTAAAAATCGTGTTGATGCCCTGAACAAGGAAATGATGAATAATAAAGATGCGCCGGCAATGAGTAAAAATGATATGGCGTTAATGAAAAAGGCCGCGGATGATCTTGCCAAAGCATTACCAAACCCAGGTTTACCATTAGGCTCTGTTGCGCCTGAATTTACGCTAAGTAATGCAAGCGGTAAGAAAGTGAGTTTATCAAGCTATTTAAAGCAAGGACCGGTGGTGCTGGTTTTTTATCGTGGTGCCTGGTGTCCCTATTGCAATATTCACTTACATACCTTGTTGGAAAGCGAACCAAGCTTTAAAAAATATGGGGCGTCAGTGATTGCGGTGACTCCACAAACGCCGGACAAGTCACTTGGTCAGGTAAAAAAGGATAAGTTCCCGTTTGAAATCTTGAGTGATATAAATTATGACGTGGCAAAAGCGTATAACTTATATTTTGAAGTCACACCAGAATTGCATGCTCTGTATAAATCTAAATTTGGTATAGACATTGAGGCTTTTAATGGTAAAGGTCGGTTGGGGTTGCCGGTTCCTGCCACATTTGTACTCAATCAGGCAGGGAAAATTGTCGCCCTTCATGCCGAACTGGATTACCAGACACGTATGGAGCCAGCTGATATTGTCATGGCGTTAAAAACTATTAACAGGAAATGATATAACCCTGATTCCCGCAACATCCATTGATGTTGTGGGGGGGGGGTACATTAATGTGAATGGCCTGGTTGGTGGACGTGGCCGTGTGCGGTTTCTTCTTCGCTTGCTTCTCGAATGTCAACTACGGTGACCTCAAAATTTAATTCAATCCCTGCTAACGGGTGGTTGCCATCAATTGTAACGTTATCGCCACTGACTTCCGTGATAGTAATCATGATATCTTCGTCATCTTCCCCCTGAGCATGAAACTGTTGCCCGACTGTTACCTTATCTTCTGAGTCAAACATATCCATCGACACGACCTGGCTTAAGGTGTCATTACGTTCGCCATATCCCATTTCGGGTGGAACGCTAACGGAGAGTATTTCGCCGGTTTTTTTATCCAACAATGCGTTTTCCAGGCCGGGGACTATATTGCTGGCACCATGTAAGTAGGCAAATTTGCCATTTTGAGATTGATCCAGGATCTGGCCGTCATTATCTTTGAGAATGTAATCAATGGTGACGACTTTATTTTGAGTTACAATCATGTTTTGAGTTCCTGTTTGGGTAGATTTGATGATTAACGATATAGCCAAGTTTTAAAAGATGTTCGACAGGAACGCAGTATAACATATAATCAAACTTGCTCAATCATTATACAAGTCCAGTGAATTTACTACTAACGTAAGTGTTTTGATGAACAGCTTGTAACCTAACCAAAATCAGGTGGCAGCAAGTAACTGGATAATGTGCCGTAAAAGCAGGGCGAGGGTCACTGTTTCAGAGTGATATCTTTGACATTTATATGGGTATAGGGTATCAACAGCAACATATATAATGTGTCTCCTGATTTGAGCGTC
>QIKU01000103.1 GCA_003232015.1 Gammaproteobacteria bacterium | reverse complement strand
TTCTTTTTGGTCTTCTTCTTAGCGACTTTTTTCTTCGCCTTCTTTTTAGTCACTTTCTTTTTGGTCTTCTTCTTAGCGACTTTTTTCTTCGCCTTCTTTTTAGTCACTTTCTTTTTAGTCTTTTTCTTCGCGACTTTTTTCTTCGTTACTGCTTTCTTCTTAGTCGTTTTCTTTTTACTGGTCTTTTTCTTAGCCGTTGCTTTCTTTTTGGCTGCTTTTTTCTTTTTAGCGGCTTTCTTCTTAACTGCTTTTTTCGCAGCCGGTTTTTCTTCAACTGGCGTTTCTACCACAATTTCAACGGTCGGTTCATCCACCGCCGTATTTTTAGGTATGGTATCTAAAACACGTTCAATAGATGCAAAGATATCTGTAATTTCACCCGTGCCTTTAACCGTTCGTAATTTACCCTGGCCACGATAGTAATCAACTAACGGTGCAGTTTGTGCTTCGTATACTTTTAAACGATTGGCAATGGTATCTTCATTGTCATCCGCACGATGCAGTAGCTCACCACCACATTTATCACACTGGCCATTAATACGCGGTGGAGAGGTATATAAGTTGAACATTTGACCACAGGAAGCACAGGTTCGGCGACCGGTTAAACGTTTCATCAGCACATCAAACTCAACATCAATCAATAAGCTGATTTGCAACGGCTTACCCATTTCATGCAACATGATGTCCAGTGCTTCTGCCTGCATAATATTGCGTGGGAAGCCATCCAGAATAAAACCATTTTGAGCATCGGGCTGAGCCAGTCGTTCCTGAATCATCCCCAGCACAATACCATCAGAAACTAACCCGCCTGCATCCATTGCTGTCTTTGCTTCGCGTCCTAATGCGGTGCCCGCAGCCACCGCTTCACGCAATAAGTCACCTGTTGAAAGTTGTGGAATATTATATTTTTCTACGAGCAATTTGGCTTGTGTCCCCTTGCCGCCGCCCGGCGCTCCGATTAGTACTATTCTCATTGGTTTTACTCCATAATGGCTTTATCTGATTTTTAAAAATATCTGAATACAATAAAAAAATAATTCACAATAGAACGAATTAAATTAGTCGTTGTACTAGCTTAAGTCAATGAGCTATATCAAAAAAGAAGGTAAAGAAATGTGCAAATTGGCCGACTTAATGGCTGATTTGAGTGTTGGCAGGCTTTCATCCCTGATTACCCTTAGTATATTAGCATTTTCTTTTATACAGGGTAATGTTAAACTCGCCCGCTTTCGCCAATTATAAGCACTGTTTCGAGGCATACTATGAATTTAGATCGCGTTAGTCCCGGTAAGAATGTTCCAGAAGAGATTAATGTCATTATTGAGATCCCCTCTCACAGTGACCCGGTTAAATACGAAGTAGATAAAGAAACCGGTGCCATGTTTGTCGACCGTTTTATGAACACCGCCATGCATTACCCTTGCAACTACGGCTATATCCCCCATACTCTATCAGATGATGGCGACCCGGCCGATGTTCTGGTGATTACCCCTATTCCGGTTATCAGCGGCTCGGTGGTTGAATGCCGTTTAATTGGCATGTTAAAAATGACCGATGAAGCTGGTGAAGATGCAAAGTTGCTGGCTGTTCCCATTAGCAAACTGTGCAAACTTTATAAAGATGTCGAAACACATAAAGACATGCCAGAAATGTTACTCAACCAGATTTCTCACTTTTTTGAGCATTATAAGGATTTAGAAGAAGGTAAATGGGTCAGGATCGAAGGCTGGGCAGACGCAGATGCAGCTAAAGCTGAAGTTATAGCATCGATTGAGCGTTACCAGAACGCACCAGAAAAACCTTGCTTCTAAACCAGAGCAAATATTATGAAAGTTTGTATTGTATCCGACAGCCACGATAACCGCTTTTTACTAAAAAAAGCGGTTGAACATGCCATCACCAAAGGTGCGGAGGCCGTATTGCATTGTGGTGACATTGTGGCCCCCACCACTTTACGTATTTTATTACCGCTCGGGCTGGATATTCACGTTATCCACGGAAACAACACCGGTGACACCTTCAATATGGCCATGCTGGCTTCTAAAACAGATAATCAACTCCATTATCATGGTCAGGATGCGGGCATTACATTAGCCGACAGAAAAATTTTTTTAGTCCACTACCCACATTATGCCCATGCAATGAGCACGACAGGTGACTGGGATCTCGTTTGCTGTGGCCACGATCACCGTGCCAGTGTTCAACAAATTAAAAACGTCAAGCAAACTGAAACCACCATGATTAACCCCGGTACTGTTGGCGGGGTGGGCGCTGAACCCACTTATGTGATGGCAGATTTAAGCTTGATGGCATTTGAAATTATCCACGTACCGGTCGATGACACACTGGCATATAACCAGCCTCATGTTACGCCACATTAGCAACTTCTATAATCTCTTCAGGCTTACCTAGTGCATAGCCCTGCGCGTAATTAATCCCCATTTTACGAATACACTCAAGTATTTCATCAGATTCAATAAATTCGGCAACCGTTTTCATTCCCATAAACTGGCCAATCTGATGAATAGACTTCACCAGGTTAAAATCTTTTTCATCCTTTAATACACTCAGAATAAAACTGCCATCAATCTTTAAATAATCAACCGGTAATGTTTTTAAATAAGTAAAGGAACTTAAGCCACTACCAAAATCGTCCAGACTGAATTTACAACCCCGTACACGCAAAGTAGAAATGAATTTTTGCGCCACTTTAAAGTTGCTAATCAATGCCGTTTCGGTTATTTCAAAACATATTTTTGCATAGGCTATTTTTGTTTCCTTAAATAACACCAATACCTCATCAAGGAATGTTTTATCACCTAGAGTTTGCCCAGAAAGATTAATACTGCAATGTAACTCCTCTGATAAATCTGAGTTTTTAATCAGGAAAAATGTTTTCTTTACAACCCAACGATCTATCACCGGCATCAAATGGTATTGTTCAGCAACGGGTAAAAAATTAACTGGGGAAATAATTTCACCTGACTTGCCCACCATCCGGATAAGTACTTCGCAATATTGATGTTTATCTCTACCATCAATGTTAATGATCGACTGTTTAAATAGCTTAAACCGTTCGTCTTCTATTGCACTTTGTAACTGTTGTAAGCGGGTGATATGGCCATGACGTTCAACCGACAATGTGTCTTTGTCCGAATAAATATAAAAGTGATTGCGGCCGTTATTTTTTGCAACATAGCATGCCGACTCTGCGGCACTTAACACGCTGGCAATGTCCGGTGTTTTTGCTGTTAACATTGCAATGCCAACACAGACATTTAATTCATATGGGTTAGAATCCCATTCAAAACGATTCTCGATAAACCTCTTGATAATTTCTTTTACAGCCTGTTCTACTTTTTTTACGCTGACATTTTCAAGTAGCACTTTGAAATTAGAATGGTCTATACGTGTAACACAATCTTTTTTCGCAACAATGGATTCAAGAATATGGGATACCTGTATAAGCACTTCATCCTTTGCATCAAGACCGCCACTGTCGGTCAATAATTGCAGCTGATCAATATCCAGGCTAATATTTAATACCGCATGTTCATCTTTAGTGTTTCTGGCGGATTCAAATAGGCGGGCTATTCGTAGTTCGAACCCATATCTGTTGATTAAACTAGTCAGTGGATCGTGGGTTGCCTGATAGGACAACTCCTCTTCCATCTGACGAAGTTCTGTCACATCACGCAACACTAGTACAGCACCGGTGGTTACTTTATCTCGACTCTTAAGAGGAGAAACGGTTACATCGAAACAGTGTGTTTGACCATTGGTATTCTTTATATATTGTTCTGAAAATGTGAGTGTTTTCTGTTGTTTAATACTTTCTTTTACCAAGGTATGCAATGGCGGTGAATAATTATCCCTTAGCCCACAGTCAATACAGAAAACACTTTTTAGTTTCTTGTGTTTCAGGTGTACATGCGACTTACCAATCAACTTTTCAGCGGCCACATTTACAAACTGAATATGCCCGGATTTATCGGTTGTGATAACACCATCCGCAATGGATTCTAAT
>QIKU01000092.1 GCA_003232015.1 Gammaproteobacteria bacterium | reverse complement strand
GTGTCGGCAAGGTAGCTGCAAATGGATGACAGTGTTAACACAAAGGTAGTGGCCAGCGCCATACCAGTGGCGGTTTCGAGCTTGCGTGACACACCCATAAACGGGCACAGCCCTAGAAACTTCACTAATACAAAGTTGTTTACCAGAACGGTGCTGACTAATATAAGTGCGTATTCTTTCATGGTTTATTTTATTACCGTCGTTTTTTAAGTCGTTATTCCAAACGTTACTTTACTTTCATCCCCGGCTGGGCTCCTTCATGCGGTTCCATTATCCATAAGTCTTTACCACCGGGGCCTGCGGCTAATACCATGCCTTCGGAAACGCCAAATTTCATTTTGCGTGGTTTTAAATTTGCCACCATCACCGTGAGTTTGCCTTCCAGTTGTTCGGGTGAGTACGCGGATTTAATCCCTGCAAATACATTGCGGGTTTCATCACCCAGGTCCAGTGTTAAACGCAGTAGTTTATTGGCGCCTTCAATATGTTCGGCTTTTTTAATCAGGGCGATGCGTAAGTCAATTTTCGCGAAGTCTTCAAAATCGATAAGTTCGTTGTTGTTATCCATTGTATTTTTTTCTTTGGTTTTTTTGCCAGTTTGTTTTTTTTCTGGAGTTGCGTCTAAATTTTCTTTAGAGGCTTCCACCATTGCATTGACTTTATCTTTATCTACTCGTGTCATTAAGGGTTTAAATTTATTAACCTGATGGTTGGTGAGTGGTGTATGAATATCCTGCCAGTTCAATGGTGCTACATTTAAAAATGTTTCGCTTTGCTCAGTAAGCGTAGGTAAAACAGGTTTCAGGAAAATGATTAACGCACGGAATAAATTAATACCCATGCTGCAAATATCATGAAGCTCTTGCTCTTTGCCTTCTTCTTTTGCCAATACCCAGGGTTGAGCAGTATCAATATACTGGTTAGCCCTATCGGCTAAAGCCATGATTTCTCGAATGGCATGGTTAAACTCACGTTTATCGTAGAGTGCAGCAATATGGTCACTGGCATCGGTAAACTTTTTATAAAGTTCAGGTTCGCTTATGTTGCTGGATAACTGGTTATCGAATTTCTTTTTAATAAAACCGGCACAACGGCTGGCGATGTTAACCACCTTGCCGACTAAATCGGAATTCACTCGCGCCTGAAAGTCATCCAGGTTTAAGTCCAGATCATCAATGCCGCTACCGAGCTTGGCGGCAAAGTAATAACGCAGGTATTCCGGATTCAAATTATCTAAATAGGTGCGTGCTTTAATAAATGTACCGCGTGACTTCGACATTTTTTTACCGTCCACGGTTAAAAAGCCGTGACAGAACACCCCGGTGGGCGTGCGGTAGCCGCTGCCGCTGAGCATCGCAGGCCAGAACAGGGTGTGGAAATAGGCAATGTCTTTGCCGATAAAATGATAAAGCTCGTACTGGCTATCGGCTGCCCAGTAATCGTCAAAGTTTAAATCGCTGCTTTTATCACACAGGTTCTTAAAGCTGGCCATATAGCCGACGGGTGCATCCAGCCAGACATAAAAGTATTTATCTTTAGTACCGGGGATTTCAAAGCCGAAATAGGGTTTATCGCGGGAAATATCCCAGTCCTGCAAACCGGACTCAAACCATTCGTTGAGCTTATTGGTAATTTCGGTTTGTACATGGCCTGCTGCGTTGACCCAGTCTTTGAGCATGGCTTCAAAGTCACCCAGCGCAAAAAAATAATGTTCGGACTCTTTTTTAATTGGCGTGGCACCGGATATGGCCGACACCGGATTCTTTAGGTCGGTGGGTGAGTAAGTACTTCCACAGGCCTCACAGTTGTCGCCATATTGGTCGTCGGCACCGCATTTTGGGCAATCACCTTTAATAAACCGATCAGGCAAAAACATTTCTTTTTCCGGATCATAGGCCTGTTCGATGGTTTTAGTGTGGATATGGCCAGCTTCTTTCAAGCGGGTGTAAATACCTTGCGCCAGCACTTTGTTTTCGTCTGAATGTGTACTGTGAAAATTATCAAAATCGATAGAAAAGTCAGCAAAATCAGCACGATGCTCTTTGTCCGTTGCTGCTATTAGTTCTTCGGGCGTAATGCCTTCTGCCTGCGCACGGAGCATAATGGGGGTGCCGTGGGCATCGTCTGCACAAACGTAAGTACATTGATTTCCCTGCATTTTCTGGAACCTTACCCAGATATCCGTTTGAATATATTCGACCATATGGCCAATGTGGATAGAGCCATTGGCGTAGGGGAGAGCACTGGTGACCAATATATGTCTTTTGGGTATATGCTGTTTTGAAGCGTTTGCTGTCATTATTTTACTCTGTTCGCCTTATTTCGTACTTGCGAAATAAATGGTAAGTATTTGATTTTAAAGGTAACATATTAGCAGGTGGCGCGGTATTAAGCGAGTCCAGCAGCTTGAATGGGGGTTAGCCATTGAAAGCGGTGAATGCAGCCTTATATAGTGTACCTATACCAAATAATAGAGATCCTATTCTAAGGTAAAAAAGTTTATAATAGAACTCTAATGCAATTTTGTGTAAGATTGCGATCCACAGCAAGTACCTGTGTATTTTAGTCAGGTATTTTAACACATTTGTCGCTGCTACCGAGCAATTGAATTTGGTGAATAGTTTTGTATTTTTATGATTTATTTAGGAGAAGCCCATGGCTGACGTAAACGCATCACAAGTTGAAGAAGCACTTAAAGCCTATATCGACCCGTATACTGAAAAAGATTTAGTGGCGACGAAAGCCATTCGTGATATCAAAATCGAGGGCGATAAAGTAACGGTAGACGTTCAGCTCGGTTACCCCGCAGAAGGCTTTAAGGCTGAAATGGCCGGTAAGTTAAAGCCAATGGTTGAAGCCATTGATGGTGTTGCTGAAGCAACGATTAACATCAGCTCAAAAATTGTGGCGCACACGGTTCAAAAAGGCGTCAATATGATTAATGGTGTGAAAAACATCATTGCCATTGCCTCCGGCAAAGGCGGCGTGGGCAAATCAACCACCTCGGTCAATCTGGCCTTAGCGCTTGTAAAAGAAGGCGCAACAGTGGGTATTTTAGATGCGGATATTTATGGCCCAAGCCAACCGCGCATGCTCGGTGTGAGTGGCCAGCCTGAATCGGCCGATGGTAAAAGCCTTGAGCCGCTTAACAGCTACCATATTCAGTCCATGTCAATCGGCTACTTAATCGATGAAGAAACCCCAATGATCTGGCGTGGCCCAATGGTCACACAAGCCCTGGAACAGTTACTCAACGACACCAAATGGAAAGACGTTGATTATTTAATTATCGACTTACCACCCGGAACCGGTGACATCCAGTTAACCCTGGCGCAAAAAGTACCAGTGACCGGCGCGATTATTGTCACCACACCACAGGACATTGCCTTGCTCGATGCACGTAAAGGCCTGAAGATGTTTGAAAAAGTAGAAGTGCCCGTATTAGGCATTATCGAAAACATGAGCCTGCATATTTGCAGTGAATGTGGCCACGAAGAACATATCTTCGGTTCAGGTGGTGGCGAGAAAATGTCGGAACAACACAATGTTGATTTGCTGGGTGCTCTGCCTCTGGATATCTCAATCCGTATCGGTACAGACGAAGGTAAGCCAACGGTTGTTGCCGATCCAGATGGCCGCATCACTGAAATTTATTGTGATATTGCACGCCGTGTTACTGCGAAGTTGGCGATGAAAGCGAAAGATTTTAGTGCTTCGTTTCCCAATATCGTTATCCAGAACAACTAATTACGAACAACGAGAGGTTCGATTGCGGCGTTGCTGCACCCACCTCGCAATGCTCATTGACTATTGTCAATTCCGCTTGCTCGGCGGCTGCGCGCCTTGCACTCGAATCTCTCGTTGCTCGTAATACGTGCCAATAGCTGGTAAAAATGTTGCCGCAAGTTACTCAGAATGCTCATTTTCTCGTTCCCACGTTCCCGCGTGGGAATGCATACCTAATCGTTATCGTGTACCCTATGGATTCCCACCGTTATCGTGTACCCTATGGATTCCCACGCAGGAGCATGGGAACCAGAAGATCAGGAGTCAGAAAACCTGAATGCATGGAGGCATAAACAACGGGCAGAAGTCGCTACAAAATCCTTAACCCTGAACAACCACATTTCTCGTTCCCACGCTCCCGCGTGGGAATGCATACCTAATCGTTATCGTGTACCCTATGGATTCCCACGCAGGAGCATGGGAACCAGAAGATCAGGAGTCAGAAAA
>QIKU01000176.1 GCA_003232015.1 Gammaproteobacteria bacterium | reverse complement strand
GTAGGTGTATGACCAAATACCCATATTCGGGTCGTTCATGCCCGTCTTATGACCACGCAAGTTGTAGCTCATGGTAGTAACATCGCCACCAGATCCAGAACCAGCACCGGTGACTTTGGTTAGGTTGCCGAACGCATCGTAAACGTAGGAGTTAAAGTTACTGTTGGCATCGGTTGACTTAACCAGTTGGCCTTGGCTGTTTTTATTCTTGGTGATGGTTTGACCTTTATCATTAGTGTTGACTGTTTGCAGTACAGAATAGGCAACATTAGTGGCTGAACCATCAGCTTTAGTCTCTTTGATTAAACGCCCGATGACATCGTATTGGTAGCGGGTGAACTGAGCAGCCTCACTGGCATAATAAGGTTTAGATATTTGTTTAACTCGTCCGTTTTCATCAAAGCTGGTGACTTTATAGGTATCCGTGCCATCAAAGCCTTTGGACATTTTCATGACCTCACGACCAAGCTGATCAAAGTAGACTGTGACCGGAACTGAGCCATCAGGTGTGGTCGTGATCAACATCGGATAGCCACCGGTGCAATTAGTCTCACATAAGTTATAACCAACGGTCGTTTTAGTGCCGTCTGCGCGGGTCTCTAGAATTAAACGGCCCAGTGAGTCGTAAGCCCAAGTAGTGGTTAATCCATTCGGTCCAGTAGAGGTTAGTTTATTACCAAATTTCTGATCAAAGGTTTGACTTGCGGAATGACCTAATGCATTCGATACGGTTAGAGGAAATTGGCCTCTACCATCATAAGCAACGCTGCTACTACGGCTCGCAATGCTTGGCCCGTCTACAGTTGAGGTGAGTCTATTGCCGTATTGATCGTGGGTGTAAGAGGTTGTCAACCTCAAATTGCCATCGTCCGGTTCGATGGACTCACTGATCAGTAGTCCATTGGTCGGGTTATAACTAAAAGCGGACGTACGCGTCAGCGTTGGAGCCGTTGGTGTGGCACTTTGCACACTGACTCGGGTGAGTCTGCCGATCAACCAGTTTGATGTATCGTTTAAGTATTCGGAGGTGGTGGTTTTCTTATAGCCGTCGTTGTAATCGGCCACTACTTGAGTTGCGTTACCCCAGATATCATACGTTGAGGTAGTGGTTAAACGAACTACCTTGGCACCGCTGAGTTCATAGGTGGTTTTGTCTTTGGTTTTTAGATGCACTGCTCGGCGGCCTAATCCGAGATCGACTACTTGGTAGGCGTTATCGGATTCAGATAAAAGTGTATTATCGAATAATCGTTTTTCAGTTCGAGTCACAAGCCCTTGCGTTGGCCAGACTTGATTATAGGTGGTGATTGTTTTCGTCACAAACTCACTGTTCCCAGCGGTGAGTTGTGATTGGCGTTGATCGGTAATAGTGATTTTATTAAAACCTAAAAAGCCGCGTCCAGTGCGATCTATTTTTGCGCCTTCGTACTTGTAGTTATAAGTATAATAACCAGCAGCGCCATCCAGGCGTTGGTATTGAGAGACGACATAACGTGGAGCTTGGTAGTCAACTACTGGATAAGTAGCGTTAGTGTGTTTGGTATAAAGGGTTTTGTCAGTTAATGGTTTGTAACTGATTTTTATGTTGTCGCCAAGGCCGTTGGTAATTGAGGTAAGTAAGTCAGGTTTCATGCCTTCACTATAAACATTAACAATTTTTCCCGCTCCACTATATAAAAATCCTCCCAAACCATTTTTATGAAAATTCCCCATCTTTAAACTAGCGGAATACGCATAGTCATAAAAAATTGTTGTTTCAATTCGAGACCTAAATGTGCCATCTCCATTACCTAAATGGACTGATACTACTCCGCCCATTGCAATATAAGTTAAATCAGAAATTCCATCTCCATTATAATCTCTTGAGAACAATCCTTGCTTATAATAATGATGGTCGGAATTTAAATCACTATAAACTGGCGAAGTAAAAGATCCATCGCCTTTACTAAGTAACGCAGCAAATTGGTTATTCTGATTGTAATATCCAATATCTAAGTGCCCATCACCGTTATAGTCTCCCATCACGTAAGATGAATAAGTGTATATTAAACTGCCTTCTCTCGTCGTTCTAACCCCTTTTCGGAAAGTACCATCGCCATTGCTTAATTTAACTCGCCAATGTGTACCATCACCGTGCAAATAAAATATATCCGCCAATCCGTCGCTATTAAAATCTGCCAGTCGTATGCTCCTTTTATCAGCGGTATGGCGATTATCCTCCGCTCCAGTCGTTACGCGAGCTTTAAATTTACCGTTGCAATCTGATAAACGAGTAACCCATAGCGAACTTTTTGCTTGATAAACAATATCAGTACATGAATCACCATTTACATCTCCATAGCTAACGTTATCCCATTGCAACATATCGTCATCGTATATAGAGTCCTTACGAGCTCCGAAAGAACCGTTTCCATTTGAAAGATGCACGGTAATTTTTTTGGTGTCCGTAAAATATATAAAATCGGATAAGCCATCTCCGTTGAAATCAGCAAGGGTAATCGCTTTATAACCTGA
Source organism: Gammaproteobacteria bacterium (assembly GCA_003232015.1). Next base: position 1,520 of record QIKU01000176.1, on the reverse strand, counting down.
TCGATCTCCTGCATAAGCTGTAGTTACTTTTGGACCAAAAGTACCATCTTCTTTTCCTAACCGTACCGTCCAGGTTGAAGTTCCAGAAAGATAAAATGTATCGGTAATGCCATCGCCATTAATATCACCTGTTCTATATGATTGCCAAGACCCGATATCTGTCGCATTAGGTATGTCCAGGCGCTTGAATTTAACATCGGTTCCTTTTTGATAAGTGAAATTACTCGCGAGTTTGCAGATAGAATTTGCCGCACAATCTTGGATATTCGAAACTCTAGATTTATTAAAAATCTGACTGTATTTGTAAACTAAGTTGTAACTTTTAACGAAGGTATTACCAACATAAGTTTTAATCGCATTCAGTCGCACTGGTCGTGTCGATTTGGAACCCGCTCGATAAAAAACTGCTTTATCAGTTCGATCTTCATAACTAAACTGCACACTTGCGTAAGGTGACAGACCTGTTGCTGCATTTCCGGTGTAGTCTATTCGTGAGACTCTATAGTGACCGTTGGCATTGTCTTCAAAATATGAAACGGTTTGGTAGTTACCCAGCTTATCTGAGATTTTATTCACTGCCCAAATACGCACATCTGTTTTAGCTTGATTTACACTTTGAGCTTCAATTCTGGCGTCTGTGGTATAGCCGTATTCCATGACCTGGCCTGATTTAGTCCAGACTTTAAATTTTTGAGGGCCGACACCTGCAATGCCATAGGAAATTATTTTGGCGTAACTGGATATTTCAGTTTTGTATTCAGTGCCATCAGCGCCGTATGCACCTTGGGTCGCAACCAATCGTTTGCCGTCAATACAAAATCTGTCTGTGGCGGTGTAATCGACGCCTTTGATTTGATTGTCTTGCGCGAGTGTTTGCGAACAACGGTGAATAACACTTAATCCTCCCATGGACCAACCGACACCCAATAATCCATTGCGCGTAGTTGATCGATAGTTTAATGAGAGTGAGGGAACCATGCCGGCAGTACCAGGTGGCACTTGAATACCGATTGAGTATCTTGCGCGACCACTGCTTGTCACCGAAAAGCTGCCCGTGGTTGCGCCTGAACTGTGGACCGCAGCATAAGTGCTGGATGGAAGCGCTAAAAGTAGTATAAATAGAGAAATAAAAATGGTAGGAATTAGTCGCACAATAGCGTCCCTCGATAGCAACATGTCAGTCTCCTCAGACAGTCTTGTTAGTTATTATTAAGTGCCACTTCTGTATTTAGATAATGGAGTGACACCATTAACATTATTATTTTAGGGTTTTCTGATGTTAACACTGAACACGGTTAATTTTCAAATAGGCTAAGCCTTTGATAGCGCTCTATTTAGATTGAATAGCATTTTATGCTAACAAGCAGGAAAGTGATTCTTGCCTGCTAGCATTGTTAGTTGTTACTTAATACTATCTAGTTTTAGACTTCGGTTTGCTCGGACAACTCCAGGGCATCGTCGACTTCAACGCCTAAATAGCGAACGGTACTTTCAAGACGTTTATGCCCGAGCAGTAATTG
>QIKU01000002.1 GCA_003232015.1 Gammaproteobacteria bacterium | reverse complement strand
TGCCGCTACTGATTATTGGCACCACCGGTGGTAAGTTCCTGCCTAAAGCCGGTAGCTGGATGGACATTGTGAAGTACGTTGCCGGGGTTGTGTTACTTGCCATTGCCATTCTTATGCTGGAACGCGTCAGCTTTATTCCAACCGTGGTTGTCATGATGCTGTGGGCCGCACTGTTTATTATATCCGGTGTATACCTTGGTGCACTTGAACCCATTAAAGAAGGGGCAGCTGGCTGGAGAAAACTCTGGAAAGGCCTCGGTGTTTTTGTAATTATTTATGGCCTTGTTGTAATGCTTGGTGGTTTAACCGGCGCTCGCAATGTACAGGATCCCTTTCACGGCTCAGCTATCATCGGTGGTGGCAGCGGCGGCGGACAGCTAAAACACTTAACCTTCAAGCAGATTAAATCCGTTAGCGATTTAAACGCCGTGCTGGCGCAGGCAAAAACAGCTGGCAAATATGTAATGCTCGATTACTATGCAGACTGGTGCACGTACTGCAAAACTTATGAAGATTATGTTTTCACCGACCCTGAAGTTCAGGCTCTGTTAAACAAAAACTTTATCGTTATACAGGCTGATGTAACTGATAACGATGAAATTGATCAGGCATTATTAGCCCATACAGGCGTACAGGCACCACCGGCTATTTTGTTTTATGACAAAAATGACTCCAAAGAAAAACGCCGCTTTAGAGTAGTGGGCGTTATGGATGCCGAACAGTTCCTGGAACGCGTGCAGTTAGTTTTAAAATAAAGAGATCCTATGAATAATAAATTAATTTTGGCGATTGCCGCCATTGGTATTATTGCAGGCGTAGTGGCAAACCAGTACTACCAGCAACAACCAGTAGCACAAACCAGCCCCGCAAAAGCACCCGCCAGCATTAAAACAGGTGGCGTTAAAACAAACCATCGCCCGAATTACACCTTAAAAGACTTAGAAGGCAAATCGCGGTCTGCCACAGAGTGGGATGGCAAGGTTGTTATTTTAAATTTCTGGGCAACCTGGTGTCCGCCGTGCCGCAGGGAAATGCCTCATTTTGTTAAATTTCAGGAAGCGTATGAAAGCAAAGGGCTCACCTTTATCGGTATTGCATTAGATGACAAAGATGCCGTTGTTGATTTTACCGATCCACTTGGTATGAACTACCCCATCCTTATGGCCGAGCAAGAAGGCCTGCAACTGGCGCAAGATTATGGTAATCGACTGAATGTTTTACCTTTTACTGTCATCATTGATCGCAAAAGCAATATCGTAAAGCGCTTTTCACGCGAAGTCTCTAATGACGATATCGAAAAAGCCATTAAACCTTTGCTTTAATACAAACTTAACCACAACGGAGAGCCTGCCCCACAAAGTGAGTAGCCAGGATGAAATGAAATGCAATCCGGGGAATAATAATTAAATCCCCCCGGATTTCGCGATGCTGCATCCAGACTACATAAATACATAAAGATAGGATGCGCAAATCATCAACACCTTAACTGAACAGCTAGAGACCCCCATCACCCTTTTTAACCTCAAACTCCGTTAAAATGCAGCGAATTGCTCTTATTTTCGTTTTTATAGACAATATAAGCAGTTTCAGGCACAATAATGGCATTAAAAAATGCACAAACAACGATAAATGTATGCAAAATGGCTGAATTTGCTGCTAAATTCCACTAAACAGGCATTAAAGTACACTCACAATGGCAAACTTACTCGTTATTCATGGTCCTAACTTAAATCTGCTCGGCACGCGAGAACCAGAACATTATGGCGCTACTCGTTTAGACGATATTAATCAGCAATTAAGTGAGCAAGCGATACAAGCTGGCCATTCACTCCAAAATTTTCAAAGCAATGCAGAGCATGAAATCGTAGACCGTATTCATCAGGCGCAGCAAGAGAAGGTTGCCTTTATTATTATCAACCCCGCCGCCTTTACCCATACCAGTGTAGCGGTGCGTGATGCCATTGCCGGTGTGGCAATACCTTTTATTGAAGTGCATTTATCGAACGTATATGCGCGTGAAGAATTTCGTCAGCACTCCTATTTTTCTGATTTAGCCATAGGCGTGATCAGCGGACTTGGGGCACAAAGTTATCAGCTTGCCCTTGAAGCCATTATTAGCAAATTAAAAATTAACTAATTTTAAAACATTTATTCAGAGCAAAAACAAATTTGAACATTAACCCCCATACACTCAATTAAAGCGAAGTAATATAAAGAATGGATATACGTAAAGTAAAAAAACTCATCGAGCTGCTTGAAGAATCGGGCATTGCCGAAATTGAAATTCATGAAGGTGAAGAGTCGGTTCGCATTAGCCGTCAAGTGGCCAATGCAGTTGTTGCTGCACCCGCCGCTATCGCTGCACCAATGGCTGCCGCACCTGTTGCAACACCTGCCAGTAGCGAGCCAGCAGCAAAAAATGAAATCAGTGGCCATATTGTTAAATCACCCATGGTTGGTGCCTTTTACAGTTCAGCAAGCCCGACCGCTAAAGCTTTTGTTGAAGTTGGGCAAACCGTTGCCATTGGCGACACCTTATGCATTATCGAAGCGATGAAATTAATGAACCAGATCGAATCCGATAAAGCAGGCGTGGTTAAAGCGATTCTGGTTGAAAATGGGCAGCCGGTTGAATACAACCAGCCTTTATTCGTTATTGAATAATCATAGCGCTTTTAAAACGCTTCGCATTTTTCAATTACAAATTATTATTTATAAGGTAGTAGACCCTCATGCTTGAAAAAGTCCTTATCGCAAACCGAGGCGAAATAGCATTACGCATTATGCGAGCCTGTCGTGAACTTGGTATAAAAACCGTTGCTGTCCATTCCGAAGCCGATCGCGACTTAAAACACGTGCGTTTATCCGACGAATCTGTTTGTATCGGCCCCGCACCGTCTATCGACAGTTATTTAAATGTTCCGGCGGTGATCAGTGCCGCCGAAGTGACCGACACGATAGGGATTCATCCCGGTTACGGTTTCTTATCAGAAAACGCAGACTTTGCCGAACGGGTAAAAGAGTCCGGCTTTGTTTTTATTGGCCCAAGCCCTGAAAATATCCGCGTAATGGGCGATAAAGTCGCCGCGATTAAAACCATGAAAGCCGCAGGCGTTCCTTGTGTGCCCGGGTCAGACGGCCCGCTCGGTGATGACACCGACACTAACTTGCGCGTCGCTAAAGAAATTGGTTACCCGATTATTATTAAAGCATCGGGCGGCGGCGGTGGTCGTGGTATTCGTGTGGTACACAATGAAGCTGCTTTAATCAGCTCTATTGCATTAACAAAAGCAGAAGCCGGTGCCGCATTTAATAACGACGTAGTCTATATGGAAAAATTCCTTGGCAACCCGCGTCATATTGAGGTTCAGGTTTTGTCGGATGAGCATGGTAACGCGATTCATTTAGGTGAACGTGACTGCTCTATGCAACGTCGCCATCAAAAGGTTATTGAAGAAGCGCCCGCTCCAGGCATTAGTGACGAGCTACGCAACAAAATTGGTATGCAATGCGCAAATGCCTGCCTTGAATTTGATTACCGTGGTGCAGGCACATTTGAATTTTTATATGAAGACGGTGAATTTTATTTTATTGAAATGAATACCCGTATTCAGGTTGAACACCCAGTAACAGAAATGGTAACCGGTGTTGATATTGTTCGCCAGCAACTACTTATTGCCTCTGGGGAGCCCCTGGAATACAAGCAAAGTGATATTAAAATACATGGCCATGCAATCGAGTGCCGTTTAAATGCCGAGCACCCGGACACCTTTATGCCCTCACCCGGTATGATCAACAACTACCATCCACCAGGCGGCCCCGGTGTACGCGTTGATACGCACATCTATAAAGGCTATTCAGTACCACCTTACTATGACTCAATGATAGGTAAGTTGATTACCCACGGCAATACACGTGATATCGCAATGGCAAGAATGCGCGGAGCATTAAGTGAAGTGGTAATAGATGGCATTAATACCAATATCTCGCTGCACCAGCGTTTATGCAGTGATGCGGGGTTTGTTGCCGGTGGTGTGAATATTCACTATCTAGAAAAGTTGCTTGGTATTAGTTAACCTGAACTCGGGATAAGAAATGTTCATCATTCCCGCATGCCTTTAGCGGGAATCCAGTGACACAAATTCTAGATTCCGGCTAAAACGATACCTTAATGAGGGTATTTTTTGTATTTAGTGAGTAGC
>QIKU01000101.1 GCA_003232015.1 Gammaproteobacteria bacterium | reverse complement strand
GACGTGGTGGTATTTTTTTCTTTAATGTGGCTGGTAATAATGGCGAGAAAAGCTGGCTGCTTTTTAATAGTATTGAAAATAATTTAGGTCGCGGTAAAATCTGTCGTAATAACCAGCGTATTATATTTTCAACAAATGGCCGAGGTACTTGCTGTTCAACGATGTCGCGCCCGATATCGAGTAAGCGCGAATAACGCACGCCCGATGGGCAAGTTGTTTCACAGGAACGGCAAGTTAAGCAACGATCAAGATGCACTTGTGTTTTACGTGTAACAGCCGCACCTTCCAGTAAATTTTTAATTAAATAAATGCGGCCACGCGGGCTATCAAGTTCGTCACCTAATAGCTGGTAGGTCGGGCAGGTTGCAGTGCAAAACCCACAGTGTACGCAGTTTCGTAAAATACTGTTTGCCTCTTGTACTTCAGGTTTATTCTGAAACTTTGCATGAATGGATGTTTGCATAATAATTAAAATTCTTTGTACATTCGACCGGGGTTAAAAATATTGCCGGGGTCGAAGGATTTTTTAAGGTTCTGGTGTAAGCTTAATAATTTTGGTTGCAATGGCTGAAAGACTTGTTTTTCTCGATCACCATTACGAAATAAAGCAGCATGGCCACCACTGTTTTGTAGTATCGAACGAATTTTTTCTTCAGACTCATCACTCAGTAGCCAGCGCTGGGCTCCCCCCCAGTCTATTAAGCTCTTGCCTTTAATATTGAGTGGTGCAGTGCAGGGGGCGAGTGACAGGCGCCACAAAGGTAAGTTTGAATCAAAGAACGGGTGGGTGTGTTCGTTTATTTTATGCCAGAATAAATGGCCGTCATCGAATGCATCGCCGCCGATTTTTTGCTTTGCTTTTGCAACACTGTTTGCTGTGCCGCATAGTCGCAGGTAAAGTCGGCTGCCATCATAAAGTGAGGCCGACAAGGGAATGGATTTGCCAGAACAATGAACAATACTATCAAGTGCGGCTTGCTCATCCAGTTCTTTAACCAGGGTTATTTCTTTTTCGTTGCAGGGCAACACCTTTAATGAAATTTCGAGTAACACCCCCAGTGTTCCAAGTGCGCCACACATGAGTCTTGACACATCATAACCAGCCACATTTTTCATAACCTCACCACCAAAGCTGAGTATTTCACCACGGCCATTGAGTAGTTTTATGCCAAGCACGAAATCACGTGCGGCACCGGCATACGGGCGGCGCGGCCCGGAAAAATTGCAGGCAATGGTGCCGCCGAGAGTAGCCGCTTCGCCAAAGTGCGGTGGTTCAAAGGGTAACATCTGATTATTTTTAGCCAATGCCTTTTCAATATCTTTTAGTGGCGTGCCTGCTCGTGCAGTAATAACCAGCTCCGTTGGTTCGTAATTAATAATACCGGTATGGTCGCTTACCTTTAGTTTTTCACCACTGGGGAGGCGACCATAAAAAGCTTTAGTATTGCCACCTGTAATTTGCAGTGCACGCTTGTTTGCATATGCATTGGTAACCTGTTCCTGTAATGTTTTTGAAATATCGGACATTAAAAAGTTATTCTTTTAAAAACGTTCAAGTTCTGGAAAAGGGAGTTTGCCATTGTGTACATGCATTGCGCCGAATTCGGCGCAACGGTGTAATGTTGGCACGGCTTTGCCGGGGTTAAGTAAGCCTTTTTCATCAAACGCAGCTTTAACGGCATGGAATTGTTGTAATTCCAGAGCTTTAAACTGCACACACATCTGGTCGATTTTTTCGATACCCACACCATGCTCTCCTGTAATGGTGCCCCCCACCTTAACGCAAAGTTCTAAAATTTTAGCGCCAAATTCTTCGGTGCGCTCAAGTTCGCCAGGTTTATTGGCATCGTATAAAATAAGCGGGTGCAGGTTGCCGTCACCTGCGTGAAATACATTGGCAACCGCCAGTTCGTATTCAATCGACATTTCGGTAATTTTTTTTAATACTTCAGGTAAACGTTTACGCGGTATGGTGCCATCCATACAATAATAATCGGGTGAGATACGGCCAACAGCAGGGAAGGCGGCTTTGCGGCCTTTCCAGAGCAGCATCCGTTCATCTTTATTTTTTGCGGTGCGTATATCGATTGCGCCACTGTCAGAAAGAATATTTCTTACGGTTAAAACATGCTCAGACACGTCTTCGTTGGTGCCATCGAGTTCGCATAATAAAATGGCGGCGGCATTAACCGGATAACCGGCATGCACAAAATCTTCTGCTGCCTGTATTGCAAGCGTATCCATCATTTCCAGCCCGGCAGGGATAATGCTGGCCGCAATAATATCACCAACGGCTGCACCGGCTTTTTCAATGTCGTCGAAGGCCGCAAGAATAACCTGGGTGCGTTGAGGCATGGGGAGCAACTTTACGGTGACTTCAACGATAACCCCAAGCATGCCTTCTGAGCCGGTCATTAATGCCAGCAGATCAAAACCGGCTGAATCCAGGCCGCTCCCGCCAATAGTAACAAGCTCACCATCCATGGTGATTATTTTTAATTGCTGGATATTATGAACCGTTAAGCCATATTTAAGGCAATGTACCCCGCCTGAATTTTCTGCCACGTTGCCACCAATGGTGCAGGCAATTTGTGATGAGGGGTCGGGCGCATAGTATAAATTAAATTCTTCAGTTGCCTGCGATATAGCAAGGTTGCAAACACCGGGTTGTACGCATGCGGTGCGGTTGTCAGGGTCAATGTTTAAAATTTTGTTAAATTTTGCAAGGCTCAGTAAAATGCCATTATCGAGCGGCAATGCGCCACCGGATAAGCCGGTTCCCGCACCACGTGCAACAACCGGCACTTCAAGTTTGTAACAAAGGTAAAGAATCGACTGAACTTGCTCAACGGTTTCTGGTAATACAACAATTAAAGGTAAGTGGCGGTAAGCCGACAGGCCATCGCATTCATAGGGATGCATATCTTCTGCTTCATGTAAAATAGAATCGGCCGGTAGTAATTTATGTAATTCACTTAACAACGAATTTTTAGTAAACACGCTTGCATTTGCTACTGCACTTGATGGTTGAGACTTGTGATATGCCGTCATTTTACTGTCTTGATTCGGTGACGGTTAATACAGCTAGTATAAAGTGTTTACCTGACATACAAATCAATCTCTCTTTGATTAAGGGTAAAGATAGATTATGACAGGTTGTTTCGTTATAGACGAGCCCTGACAACCAGATTTTATAGCTGCTAATGGCACACAAACTATCCGGCCAAAGGTTTTCTGATTAAAAAGATCAATACCGAGCGAAACAGGCTTGATATGTGGGTTTCAGAAGGCTTGTCTGTCTATCGTTTTTGCCGGTTTTATTTAGTATAATGTGGACTTATTCATTTGCCTGAGGTTTTCTCTGTGTCTAAGCCCGATGTGTTTATTTTTGAGGTGTCTCAAAAAACTTTCCAGTCTGCTGTTGTTGATAATTCACAAAAGCTGCCGGTTTTAGTCGAGTTTATGGGGGTTTGGTCAGGCCCCTGCATTGCAATGTCCGATAATCTTGCGAAACTTGCGACTGAATTCGCGGGTGAATTTATATTTGCCAAAATCGATATTGACGAGCAGCCTGAGCTTAAATCAGAGTATAAGATTGAAAATGTACCAACGCTCAAAGTTTTTAAAGACGGTGAAGTGGTTAAAACCGAATACGGTTTTATGAAAGATGATGAACTGCGTGAATTATTGAAACAGCATGGAATTTATAACAGGGTTGATGATATTCGGCAGCAAGCGCGCAACAAACACTTAAAGGGTGCAACGTCTGAAGCCATAACGCTATTGACACAGGCGATTCAGCAGGCTCCAGCGGATACAAAAATAGCAATGGATATGGTGCAAATATTTCTGGACATTAATGAGCTGGAACAGGCGAAAAATTTATTTAATCGTTTGCCTGATGCAGATAAGAAAAGTGAAATGGGTAATGCATTGCTGGGGCAGTTAACTTTTCATGAACTTGCCTCTAAAACAAAAGGTAAAAACGCATTATTAAGCAGCGTTGAAAATAATACTGATGATTTCGATGCGCACTTCGATTTGGCTATTTGTTATGTTGCAGAACATAACTACCAACAGGCAATGGCACATTTGTTTATTATTTTTGAGCAGAGTCCTGATTATAAAGAAGGGGCAGCAAAGGAAATGATTATAAACATATCTAACATGCTAGCTGAAAATGAACCTGAATTATCCAAAGAATATCGTCAACGTC
>QIKU01000037.1 GCA_003232015.1 Gammaproteobacteria bacterium | reverse complement strand
GGAATCTGTGTGCCACTGACGGCGGCAGTGTTGCCGGAAAATCGTGCTGACATTATGTACCATGCTTATTCGGGTGGCGGGCTGGACGTTAATGGCCCATCAATATTGGCGCGAAAATCCATCGGAAAATCTACCTCGGTCTGGGGGAATTATTATGTTGACACCATTACTTCGGCCACCATTGACGTAGTAACCAGCGCTAGCGAGTACACGGAAGAGCGCACAGAAAAAAGCCTGGGCGTAGATTATTTATATGACAACACAACACTGAGCCTGTCATACAGTAATAGTGTGGAAAATGATTTTAACGCTAATTCCGTGAATGTTGGTATCAGTCAGTTGATGTTTGGTGATTTGACGACGGTGACGCTGGGTTATGCAAAAGGTTGGGATACGATTACCGCTACGGGAGTGCCCTCTTTTGAAAAAGAAGCTAACCGCCAAAAATATAAGTTAGGTTTGTCACAAGTGCTGACTAAAAATTTGTTGCTGGGCGTGAATTTTGAAACTATTACCGATGAAGGTTACCTAAACAATCCATATCGCGAAATCTATCAGGCGGTACGCATCCTGGATTCGAATGGTATTTCATATAGAGCAGCCGAGGTGTATCCAGAAACACGTACTAGTCATGCCTTGGCAGTGCGTGCCTTATATTATTTACCGTATCGCGCAGCGATACGAGGCGAAGTGCGTGGTTATACGGATACTTGGGGTATTAATGGCCGAATGGCAGAGCTCGGCTATATTCATCCGACAAAACAAGGTTTGACATATGAAATAAGTTATCGCATATACTCGCAGAATAACGCGGACTTTTATAGTAACTTGTTTGAAACCGAGCTGAATTATCGTGCGCGGGATAAAGAGTTAGGTACATATTCAACCCAGACTATTGGCTTGGGTGTAAGTTATGAATTTAAAATGCACAGCTGGGGTTTTGTCGACAAAGGCACATTTTTTATAATCGTATTCAGATTGATTATGAAGACTTCCGTGATTTACGAGTCACCGGTGTCACTCCAGGGACTGAGCCCTTATACAGTCTATCGGCGGATATATTCCGCATATTTGTATCGGTCTGGTATTGAGTGTGGTTAAGTCAAATCATTATTGATGTGATGATGCTTGAACTGAGATTTAAAGATGAAATATATCAAATTTAAACAATGCTTGTGTCTGCTGTTGATCTGCATGTTGTCTGCCGTAGTTTTGGCAGAGGACGTTACGCCAATTGGCAGTAATCCTGATGTTCCTCAACCAGTAGCAGAACCAATACTGTCACCAGTGGAAAATAATTCGGCGGCCAGTGACAAACGTACATTGGATGACCGAGTGCAGGCGCTGAAAAAAGAAGTGAAAAACCTGAATCGTGATCTCTTTATTCTTGAAGAGGAATTACTGTTTCCTTCCAGCACACAGGTTGCGATATTTTTATCCATCGATGTTGGTGAGTTTTTTAAACTGGATTCGGTGCAGCTTAAAATTGATGACAAAGTGGTGGCAAACCACCTTTACACGGAGCGTGAGCTGGGTGCCTTGAAGCGCGGAGGTGTGCAGCGTTTATACATTGGTAACGTTAAATCGGGTGAGCATGAATTAATAGCTACTTTTCGGGGGCCAGGGCCGAATAACCGGGAGTATCGTCGTGGTACTACGGTGAAATTTAAAAAAGGTTCGGCAGCCAAATTTATGGAACTTAAAATTGTGGATGCAACACGAAAGTTACAGCCAGAGTTTGTGGTTAAAGAGTGGGAATGAGTTAGTTGGGATTGATTGTGTTCTTTTCAAAGTCATTTCGTTTTGTTGTGCCATTTTTTATGGCCGGGCTTGGCATGCTGCTCTCTCCGCTGGCCATGTCAGGCGCACCACTTCCTGCCGCAGTGAAAGATCCGCATTACGGTGCAGTGCTCTATGAGTTTTACCAACAAAATTATTTTTCGGCGGCGGTTAACCTGTTAACGGCACGACAGTTAAAACGTCTGAAACACCATGATGCAGACAGTGAGTTATTACTGGGTGGTTTGTATCTTTCATATGGTTTGCATTCGGATGCTGAAAAAATCTTTACAAAATTGATTGATGATGCGGTTGCGCCTGAAGTGCGTGACAGAGCCTGGTTTTACCTGGGGAAAATTCGTTATCAGAAACAATTGTTTGTCGAGGCTGAGATCGCGTTGTCACGGGTGGGGGATGCCCTTGATGAATCCTTGCAGGAAGAGTTTCGTATCCTGAAAGCTAATTTATTGATGGTGCAGGAAAAATATACGGAAGCGGCAACAGCGTTACAAGGTTTGGTGGAAAATGAGGGTGAACAAAAAGCCAATTATGCGCGCTTTAATCTGGGAGTAGCGCTGATTCGTGCCAGTCGTGAAAAAGGCGATCATGAAAAAGATGGTCGTGAAGAAATGGGTATGAACCTATTACGTGAGGTGGCCGAATTAAAGTCCAGTGCCAGTGATCAAAAGGCATTGCGAGACAAAGCTAATCTCGTTCTGGGTTTTTCATTGATTGATACACTGCCAGCAGTGGCGAAGCACTTTTTACAGCGCGTGCGTTTGCAAGGCCCGTTCTCAAACAAGGCATTGTTGGGTTTGGGTTGGGCGGAGGTAAAATTGCAACGTTATGAGGCGGCATTGGTGCCATGGGAGGAGTTGGCAACACGCGAAAGAACCGACCCCGCCGTTTTTGAGGCTTTGTTAGGCAAAGGTAACGCCCTGGAGCGTTTGCGTGCATTTCCGCAGGCCATGCAGTCTTATAAAAATGCGATTGCTATTTTTGAGCGGGAGCTGGATGCGCTGAATAATACTGTGGTGGCAGTGAAAGCAGGGCGTTTGTGGGCGGATTTGTTGGCACAGGTATCACGTAATGAAATGGGCTGGTTTTGGGAGGCCGTGTTATTGCCGGATACTCCTGAAGCACGATATTTGCCTGTAGTGATGGCAGAGCACGGTTTTCATGAAGCCATTAAGAATTTGCGTGATCTTTGGTTTTTGGATAGAAATTTGGCTCGCTGGATGATCGAGGTGCCGGCACTTGAAGATATGTTGGCGTTGCGACGTGCGACTTATGAAGCACAGCTTGATAAGTTAACGCCGGAACAAACGTTGGGTCATGTGCAGGATGTGCGTATCAGTCGCGATATTTATACCGATGAATTGGCACGCATTGGTGAGACCAAAGATGCCTTTGAGCTATTGACGGGTGAAGAAAAAAAGCTGATGGAGCGTTTGAGTAAAGTGGAAGAGCGCATTTGGCAATTGTCGAATCAACCGGGGCGGCATCTCAAACGTTTGGATAGTTATCGTGATCGTTATCGTTTCTACAAGGGTTTGTTAGATTATGAAGTTGAAACCACTTATGCAATTCGTTTTCAGCAAGTGAGAAAAAGTCTGAATTCTTTAGATGCAGAATTGGAAGAGACGTTACAGCAACAAAACTCATTGCAGCGAGCACGAGGCAGCGCCCCGGTAAATTTTGATGCTTACGAAAAAATCATTAGTAACAAGCGTCAACACATTGCATCGTTGCGTAAAGAAATCAAGAATGCCTTTGATGAACAGCAGCGCCAGCTACAGGAAATGGTGGATTTTGAGCTTGATATATTACGTGCGCGGCTGGTGGATTACCTGGATCAGGCAAGGTTCTCCCTGGCACATTTACAGGATTTGGCTGCCGATGCGGCTGAGTCTGGCAAGGAGTTGAAATGATAGCGCAGCGTCCACAATTCCGTTGGACGGTATTGCTGGTGGTGGTTTTACTCTTGCTGTTATCAGCTTGCGCGGGTAAAAAAACCATCGATGAAGATCCCACTATTGAGTTACTGGCTGAGCGAGCCGCAAAAATTGAACCGCAGGTGTTGCCACCATTGTCACGTAGAGATGTGCAACGCACCTATGAAGAACTTGCAAGGACTACCAATAATGGTGCATTACGCGCCATTGCTTTGCAGCGTCTGGCAGATTTGTCGTTGGAAAATCAACAGGCAGAATTGGCGGGTGAAAATGAGTCGGTAACAACGCCCACAAAAATGGAAAAAATAGATAGTGCTCAGGTGACGGCCAGTGTGGCGCAAAATGAAGCCGATGCGGCAGAGCATGAAACGGTATTAAATCAGGAAATCACAGAACAGTTTGAATTGGAAAATATGGGTAGTGCTATCCATCAATATGAACGTCTGTTAAGTCTGTATCCGGATTATGCGGGTAACAATCGGGTGATGTATCAACTGGCTCGTGCGTATGAGCTTAATGGAGACCTGGAAAAGGCGTTGAGTGTGCTGACCCAGTTGGTGAAAAAATTCCCTAATGAAACAAATTTTGCTGAATTACAATTTCGACGTGGTGAAATCCTGTTTACTTTCCGGGAGTTTGAAACGGCTGAAAAAGCCTATAATAGTGTGCTCACACAGGGCCCATCGGGTGCCTACTATGGCCGCGCCATGTTCAAGCATGGTTGGTCGGTGTTCAAGCAGGGGGATACCGAACGTTCATTGAAATCCTATTTTTCGGTGTTGGATAGCAGTTTTTCTGGTGGCCGTAAGCTTGCGGATTTTTCCCGTAGTGAACGGGAATTGCTGGAAGATACGTTGCGCATTGTGAGTTTATCCTTTTCCTATTTAAAAGGGCATGAAAGTGTTACGGCTTTTTTTAAGGATTACGGCAGGCGAGACTATGAATTCCGTATTTATGAACGCTTGGCTGATTTGTATTTGACACAGAAGCGTGCCAGAGATGCATCGGATACATTTATGTCCTTTGTTGAGCGTTATCCTCTACATCACAGTGCACCTTTGTTTATGGTCCGGGTTATTGATATTTATAAAGCGGCGGGACGAAAAAATGCCTTGTTACGCGCCAAGGCTGATTTGGTGATGGGCTATGGTGTGGGTGCAGCATTTTGGGAAAAACATGATCAACAGTTATTAACACAATTATTGCCGCACTTGAAAAGCAATCTGGATGATTTGACAGGTTATTATCACGCGCAGGCACAAAGCAGCAAAAAGTCGGCAGACTATCGTATTGCTGCAATGTGGTATCGCACTTATGTGCGTTCTTTTCCTAACGATAAAAGCACTGCAGAAAAAAATATGTTATTGGCAGAAAGTCTGCTGGATAGTGGTGATGTGCAGGCTGCCGCCGCAGAATTTGAATATACGGCATATCATTACCCGCCACATAAACAAAGTGTTGAAGCGGCTTATGCTGCATTATTAGCGCATCGCGCGCAGGTGAAATCATTAAAGGGTGC
>QIKU01000021.1 GCA_003232015.1 Gammaproteobacteria bacterium | reverse complement strand
CCTTCGGGACTGCCGAAAGCAGCATAACAATGAACAGGAATTATCACTTATAAAAGGCAAATAACTGTCTCAGGGATGGGGTCCACTTCATTAGGCTACCACACCCTTTCACTACAAATGCCAAATGATAATAAACACTGGAAGGATTATGCGGATGATTTTCCCGCCGCTTACCGTTTATTTAAAGAGGGCATCCAGTTTTTAGCAATAGAAAAAGGCGTAACAAAAATTTATATCATGGGTCACAGCATGGGAAGTCGAATGGCCAGCGCCTTTGTATCAGACTACCCCGAGATAAAAACAAACGGACTCATTATTGCCGGTTGCCGAAACAATGGGGATACCCCGCTTTCCTGTTCAGAAAATCTAACCGATGTAAAAATTGCAATCCTGGATATTTGGGGTGGCAATAACAGCAAAGATGTGGATGCCGCGAGTGAACGTGAAGAATTAAAGTCAAAACACTATACCCAAATCGAAATTGCGGGTGCAAATCATAAGTTTGATGACGTGAACGAGGAATTTGTTGCCGCAGTGGTTAAGTGGTTAAAAGAAAGGGAATAAAGTGATAATGGCAAAGTTTGTTTAGAACTTGAAATAAAAATCCACAAACGGGCCTTCCGTTTCACTACTGGTGGTAATATTCTGAAAAGCATTTAAATGAAGTTGCTGGTACTGCCAGCCACCGTTCAAACCAAAACCATTGCGGCTTTGATAACTCAGCATGGCTTTATAATCATAAGCTGTGCTGTTCGCAAGAATCATATGTTTACCCTCAAAACCGGCGGATAATCCCTTCCAGGGCAATTCATACAAAGCCGTTGCATACATCATTGGCAAGGTTGCATTATAGCTTTGTGAACTGGTCACACCAAATTCATTGACCGCCTGTGTAATGCCGTTAATAAATTTAATATTTAAACCTAAATCAAAATTTAATTTGCCACGTTGAAAAGGATAAAAGAAGGTCGCATCGTACTGCCGTATAATGCCACGGTCTAAAGAGTATTTTGTACTTTTAGGCGCAAGGGAAATATTATCGAACTCAGCCATCAAGTTACGCTGTATGTTTTGCTGACTCAAAGCAGAAGACTGGCCTTCAAACTTTACATTTAAGCGCAAAGGATCGTCACGCCAGGAAGAAATATCATTCTCAGCCAATACCCCGCTAACAGGCAACGCAGCCGCTATTAAAACCGCTAACGTTGAGCTACTGCATAAATTTTTGAGTTGCTTGTTATAAAACACAACCAGTTCCTTAAATTAACACTAACTTTACGGCCTAAAAAATCAATCCCTTATTTTCAGTACTTACTTTACCCGGAATGAACCCATAATAACTGTGAACCCGGTCACGGCTAATACGAAATAATAGAAAACTAAAAGTGATTCGCCTGATACCCTCTTAATGCCTCTAAGCGTAGCTGAAAGTGCAATTTTTTCCAGCGAAAAATTACCAAAATAGACCCTGATTTTTAAACAGCGACTTACGCTGAGCACAGCAACTAAACAAGTAGCCAATAATGTAAGACCAGACCTACAAAAACAGTACCACCGAACCAGTTATTATTAAGAAAAGCCTGAATACATTGTTCCGGCATACGGTTTTTAATTAAATATTGCTGGTAAACCATCAGCCCCGCCGCAACCAGCAAACTAAAATAAAACACCCAACCAAGCTGCAACTGCTGACCAATAAAATACAGGCCAATTAAAACAATACCTTGTAACATGGCTATCATCACTTTATCCATGTCATCAAATAAAATAGCGGTTGATTTAACCCCCGCCTTTAAATCGTCTTCTTTGTCGGCCATTGCATACATCGTATCGTAAGCTACCGACCAGACAATATTTACCACAAACAGTAACCAGGCAATTTGAGGTACGCTACCCGTTTGAGCTGCAAAAGCCATCGGAATCGCCCAGCCAAATGCCATGCCCAGCACTATCTGGGGTAAATGGGTATAACGTTTCATAAAAGGGTAAATAGCAGCAAGCCCCACCCCTATAAATGATAAGTATATGGTCAGTTTATTCATCAACAAAACCAATGCAAAAGCAGCTAAACATAAACCAGCAAACAGCTTGAGCGCTTCTTTTGGTTTAACCAACCCACTGGCAATAGGTCGTAGACGGGTACGGGCAACAAGCGGGTCAATTTTTCTGTCGGCATAGTCATTAATTACGCAACCTGCTGATCGCATCAACACCACACCAGTAATAAAAACAAACAAAACCAGTAAATCCGGCTTGCCTTCACTGGCTATCCATAATGCCCAAAGGGTTGGCCAGAGTAATAAAAAAATACCGATCGGCTTGTTTAACCGGGTAAGAAGGTAATACTGGTAGAGTCGGTCTTTTAACTGTGATTGTATTGGGGCTTTATTCATCAAACTATTATATAGATAGTTTGGGGTCAGAGTAAAAACTCTTCTCGCTGCTTTGTTTGGCCTTGGGCCCGCGTTTCAATAACGCGACTCGCCGCCCCGACAAATGCTCAATATCCTGCTTAAACCGTTCATTACCTAGTACTAAACCTTTATTCGTTGACTGGCGTATTTGTGTCACCACATCTGCATCTAAATGCCCCTTGAACAGCTCACAATAAACCTTACAACGCTCCACTTTCGTCTTACCCAAAGCCGTATAAACAGGGTGTGGCTGATAAAGTTTTATGTCTTTGCCAAGTCCATTTCCCCTAAAACTTGACCATTTATAATCAGCAGGTGTCTCAACCATCCCCGCCCTGACCGGATTTAACTCAATATAGCGCTGACAAATAAGCAGATAATTTTCTGCATCAATAACACAAGACTTAAATCGTCCTTCCCAAAGAGTACCTGTTCGCTTATATGTGAAATTAAAATAGCGAACATAATGTCGCCCAAGTGTTTGCATTAACTTTGACGTTCCATTATCCGTTTCTGGTGTGACTAATAAATGTACATGATTGGTCATAAATGCCCACGCATGAATAGCAATATGGTACTTTCTGGCATATTTCTCAAGCCAATACGCATAAGCTGCACAGTCTTCTTCAGACGCAAAGCAAACCTGACGGTTGTTTCCACGTTGAATAATATGTTGAGGGATGCCCGGCAGACAGATCCTTGGTAATCGAGCCATTTTCTTCATCCTTGAAAAATTAGGTGATAAAAGTAACTATAACGTATGTTAGTTATGGTGTCATAGAGTTTTTACTCTGACCCCAAATATTGCCAAATATTGTATTATTGTATTAATCCTCTCGCACCAAAAACGTACTATACCTATCTACATGCACCACTTTGTACCAAATAATCCGTAAATATAAATAAAAAGTAAATAAAAACAACAGATTACACTTGGCATATTACTTGCGATACAAAGTGAAAAATATTTTAAAATTATTCATGGATGCATGAAGAGGATTTGTTATGTCGTATTTAGAACCATCAGAGTTCGTTACAAAAATGGTTGATTCGGGAGAATCAAAAGTTTATATGTCAACTAAAGATACGTTGATTCGAGCATTTATGGCAGGGGCTATTTTAGCACTCGCTGCTGTGTTTGCAGTTACCGTTGCCGTTCAAACCGGTTCAGCACTTGCAGGAGCCGTTCTTTTTCCTGTTGGTTTCATTATGTTATATCTCATGAAGTTTGACTTACTCACCGGTGTTTTTACTCTTGTACCGCTTGCCCTAATTGATAAAAGACCCGGCGTTACTGTTAACCAGGTACTACGAAACTGGGGACTTGTTTTTCTTGGTAACTTTGCAGGCGCAATATCTGTTGCAGTCATGATGTCTTTTATCTTAACCTATGGATATAACACTGATGGTGGCATTATTGCTGCAAAAGTGGCTAGCATTGGTGAGTCAAGAACCTTAGGTTATCAAGCACATGGTGTTGAAGGTTGGTTTACTATTTTTGTTCGTGGCATGTTGTGTAACTGGATGGTTTCAATGGGGGTTGTTGGTGCGATGATTTCCACCTCAGCAGGTAGCAAAATGATGGCAATGTGGATGCCAATTATGCTCTTCTTTTATATGGGCTTCGAACATTCAATTGTAAATATGTTTTTATTCCCTTTCTCAATGATCATGGGCGGTGATTTTACTGTTGCTGAATACTTAATTTGGAATGAGATCCCAACTGTATTAGGCAATCTAGTGGGTGGTTTTGTATTTGTTGCCTTACCGTTGTACTACACTCATGTTAGAACAAGCCCAAACCGTACCTTATAATAAACAAAGAAAATAATGTGCAGTGAAATCTCAGCTCTTCTATAGGGCTGAGATTTTTATTATACTGTGTATT
>QIKU01000118.1 GCA_003232015.1 Gammaproteobacteria bacterium | reverse complement strand
AAAGACATAATAGCCTAACCAAACCTAACAGGGACACCGATAACTTAATACCTTAACCTAAAATTGATCTGCTGAAAACTTGGTAAAGTTATTAAGTTATCGGTGTCCCTCGAAGGTTGATAGGTGTGAGTTCTGTATTGCTATTCGGATCAGACGCAGTTATCTCTACTATTAGTAAAATCTGTGTTCTGACTCAGGTAAATCTTGTCTAGTTGCCGCATTGATCTTCCAGCCAGACACTGGTTGGAAGAAAAGGGTATGAAAATACAGACCATGCAGATTCTGGCCGGTTCCATTGGTTATCAAGCTCACTATAGCCGCTGGTCTGTAAAAAACCTTTATAATTATGGCAGGTAAGTGTTCCGCTGCCAGCACCATAAAAAATATCGCTGTAATTAGAAAAGGTGGTTAAGCGCCACCAGTTTCTATATTTTACGTCGGGTTTTGTGATGTAGCCTCGAGTGTTCATTGTCCAGAGGTCTGCGGTTTCTAGCGAGTGATGATAGGCAGTTTAGGTTTGTTTATTGTAGGGGTAGCCAAAGCCCATGTAGTAACAGTTGTTTGAAGGGCAGGCGTCATATGAGATATTTTTAATTGCATCGGCAACCAGGGTGCGGCGAGCATTTTTGGCCTCGATAGTCCAAACCGATTCAACAATAGCGGCGCCTTTACTGTAACCCCATACGCGAATGGGCTGCTTCAGGCCTAAGCGCGTGCGAATACTGTCCAGTTTAAAAAGCACGACAGAAAGTGCACGTCGACCCACTTCAACAGAAACATCATGGTGGTGATCAACCGAATCCCTGGAATAATCAACCACGATGGTGCAGCGTGCTTTATTCTTACCTATTGCAGATAAGTGGGTGGCAAAATTAGCAGGTACTGCGCTATTGGGTGCACCGTCTTCATCCAGTGTTCCGCCAACCACAACGTCGACAACATCGGAACAACCGCGGTTATATATTAATTCTTTCCAGGCTTTTTGCACCATGCCAGTTGAGTGTTTGTCAACAAGAGTGCTGATTTGCAGTGTGTGGTTGAAAAACGGGCCGGTTGAATCATCAATATTGACCTCAATAACATCAACGATAAGGCATTTCGTGTTCGTGCCGCATTGCTTTAGTGGTTCTAATTCAATTGCCCACGATAAATTCAATAGAAACAGGTTACTGAATACAAAGGTAATTAAGTACTTACTCATGACACGCCCCACTCGTAAACAAGATAAATGACTTCGTAAAATTATACCGAAGTCGATGAATATAGAAATAGCACATAAGTATTAATTTTTAGCCCTGGGTTCGAGCATTCACCGCTTGCTGCAGTATGTGTATCTACAGTAAGTTATTGAACCACCTGACTTCAGATCTTAATTATCCCGGTATGGCCTTGATTTATGACAGCTTGTTTTCCTGATAGTATCGGTATTGACAACTCTTTTAATGTTGGTGGAAACAAGGAATTAAATTATGCCATGGACCGAAGCCGAGTTAACGGAGCGCCTGCCGGTCTGGGTCGCGCTTTCAGAGTTCTGGCTTGATACCCGTTTGGGCGATACGGAATTTAACTGGATCGCCCAACAATTAAAGGCCTCGCCCTACAGCAAAAAACAATTATGGCGCATCTGTATTTATGAAGTGGCCCCTGCAGTGTCGAGTAACCTGTTCAGAGTTGCCGGTGAGTGGAGTGGTTTTGATCCAGAATGGCTGCGTGAAACGATCATTAAAAAATCACCTGATTCAAGCAATTATTTAACCCCGGGTCTGTGGCGGAGGTTCAGAGGCTTAATGTATGGTTGGAGGCTTAAATTTTCCGGCTGGAATAAAATAATTAAACAGCTTTAAAAAAAATAACAGGCAGAGTTTTGCCGTATTACATTTAATATTACGGCTAAAGATCAGATTCACAGAGCAAAGAAAAATTACGCCATGCTGTATTGCATGGCGTCGTCGTTTATGAAAATAAATTAACCCCTGCCGGTAGCGGGGGGAGAGCCTTTGACTTTAATACCGTTTGAAAACTTACTGGGTATTTTTTTGATTACTTCATTTTTCTGGGTATCAATCACCAGCACATAATCACCAAACCAGCTCGTGGCGTACAGGAATTTTCCATTATCTACAAACGCCAGGTTATGCGTGCCGCCTTTTCCAATGGGTATCATTTTTATGATTCGGTTGGTTTTGGCATCGGCTACCGGAATCTCATCAGACTTATTAGTGGAAAAATAGATATACTTTCCATCAGGGCTAAAGTAAGCGATGTTTGCACCTTTGCCCGTGGGTATTTGCGCAATGATTTTGTAGGTCGTTGTATCGATGACCGTATGAGTGCCCGCTTTCATATTCCCCACGTAGGCGTTCGTTCCGTCCGGGGAGAAGCGAATGTTATGTGTTCCCGCCCCCGATTTAATGGTAGCGACGACTTTGTTTTTAGTCGTATCGATAACGGACACTGTGCCATCTGCCGTGTTGCCCACCCAGACAAACTTACCATCTTGAGTCATGCGCATGCCATTTGCTTTGGCGCCCGTGGGTATGAATTTAATGACCTTGTTTGTAGCGGTATCGATCACAGCGACATGGCCTGGTTTTCTCGCGGTGACGTAAACAAATTTTCCATCCGGTGTGATGGCCGGATCATGTGAGCCGCCGCCGGTAGAAATACTTGCTACAACCTCAAGTTTCGCAATGTCGATTACTGAGGTCGTTTTGTCTTTGGTATTGGCCAGGTAGGCATATTGACCATCAGGCGTAAATACCATATGAGTGGGGCCGTTGCCGACGGTGATGGTTTTAATCGTCTTGCCGGCGTTCACGTCAACAACGGACAAGGTGTTTTCGCCACGATTGTCTGTGAAAACATATTTACCTCCAGGCACAAGCCATGGATGGTGCGGGGTTTTTCCTACCGGTATCGATGTAATAATCTTCTGCTTTAAGCCATCAATGATCGAAAGCGTGTTACTTCCTTCATTCGCGATATACAGGATGGTCGACGGGCTGCTTTTTTCCACGGGTGTCGCCTGCAGTGGCCCAGCAAAAAGTGCTGCCGTAATTAATATATTGAAGAAGAAAATTAGTTTTGTGTTTTTCACTTTAATGTTCATAAATTACCTCGGTGGCATCAAACTGGCGAACTATGTACGGTTAGACGTTTTTCGTGTTTGATACCTTTATGTTAAGTACTGTGGCATAGATATTTTTTATAATAAAAAATAATTCAGCCGCCAGTAGACTGGATGTGCTTGTAACTTGTATTCAGTGTAAAACATATGTGCATGGAACAGGTCAAGTTGATGGAGTTATATTACCAGGGAATTATCGAATTTTACGGGTTTGTTTTCTGCCTACGGTAACCGTTATTTTGTTATTAGTACTTTTAATATAAGGTATATCATTAATAAAATAGTTAAAGAACGTTAAAATCCTGCACCAGGCCGGGTTAAGTCCTGGAACTATTTCTGTTTGGCAAGCTCACATACATAATTAGTGAATTGTGAGCAATGTTTGTTTTTTTTAAGTCGCTGACGATTACACTCAGACAATCTTCCCGCATTGCGCCACCAAATGTCAGGGTTAGTTTCGCCCCATAAAAAGTAGATTTTTGAATAATAATCAATGGAGGATAGTAAATGGATGATAATGAAATAGGCCGAAAAGATAATTCAATTCAGGATATTGATAGTAATACGGGCCTGGAGGCTGGCGATACGAATGCGTGTCATTTTCCGTTGCAATCTGGATTTCCGGTGAGCGGTTTATATGAGAACAATGGCCAAAGTGGCAGAATTGAGCCCTCGAGTTCAGATGCGATATTTGATGAATTTGACAGTGAGACGGGATTTCATCCTTCCCGGCCCGCTTCACGCACAAAAGAAACGCTTCGTCTTGATGTCGATGGGCGCTACCCACAAATGCAGGCCAGTGGGACGGTGCGCATTAATGTATTAAATAGCGTGAACTGGATCGCACGATTATCCCGCACGCGCGAAGCCAACTCCTGGTCCGGTCAAATCTGGTATAAAGATGGCTCAAGTAATGCGATGCGCCATACTCAAATTCGTATAACGGCCAGGCCTAGTGGTTTTTCAAACCAGCGTCTTTTACAGGCAACCTTCTCTGGAGGGGGGGCGCCTGCGCGAACGCTCATGTTTAATTATAAATCAGCCTATTTTCATCCCGTTGAATTCGAATTTGACCGGGTGTCCGATGTGCCGATCGAAAAAATGATTATGGCGATAGACAGTTGTGCCCACCCCAATCGCCCGGCCACCATAAGCTGTGAAAACTTATCGCTTGATGCCGTGTTTCAGCGTGCAGGTTTTG
>QIKU01000047.1 GCA_003232015.1 Gammaproteobacteria bacterium | reverse complement strand
GTCCTGGGGTCATCGCCAATCGTGTATGTGAATATATACTCGTATGTCATTTCTGTGTTAGGCGTGTCTACGGTAAATCCCCATGTTTTAATAAATGATATATTTCTGTTAGCACCCAGGATAGTCTTACCACCCCAGTTCCAATAATTCAAAATATCACCCAGACCGCTGGCCTGCTTATTGCCTAAACTATTAAATATTACGCTTTTTATATGCATTGGCAAAAAATGTCTGTTAGTTATTTTTATTGAAAACTCTGAATGGTCATAGACCGTAACATTGCCAACTTTCGTTGTGCTGCCTAAATTTATGGTGGGCTTCTTCGGTGAAAACTCAACCTTCAAAGGATCAGCGATATGCTTCTTATATTTATCTACATGCCTGGCATTTTTAACAGCCAGACTATCCATGCCTAAATACTGATACCTTTTAATTAACTTTTTTCTATAAAATTCATTGCTTGGCTCTAATGACACTGCTTTTTCATAGTACTCAAGAGATTCCATGGCAGCGAAGGCATTTCGAAATAAAAGCTCAGCTATCAAAAACGACCTCATACTATCAACATTCTGATTTTTTAAATCACCTATGGTTTTCTGCAGAGACGAAGACGGCGGCAAAGTCATAGCTTCTATATCGTAAAAACCTTTGTTTGTTGTGTTTTTCAGTGCAAAGTAATAGGGGTGATTCCTGTTTTTTTGATAAAAATTTCCAGCACCATCAAAAAACATGTTTTTCATCATTTCGGTTTGGTCAACATGCCACTTACCATTTTTCTGCCTCAACATAACTGGCTGGTAACCATGTGCCGGGGCGTGAGAAAGCGCGACTGCTCGATCACCTTTGGTTTCTATAGTGAATGGTTTCGAGCGCTCAATGCGTAGGTGTCTTATATATGCTTCATAAGGCGCAAAAGGATAACTTTGCTGCATAATTTTGCTGCCATTGGTAAATAACGGTAAATCTGGATAACCAATCATATCTCTTAACGAGTTGCTATAGGCATCAATACTTTCTTCAGGCGTCATGCCAGGTAAGTACTTTTTCATTTCGGCGCTGTCTGGCTTTTTTTTCCAGTTATCATTGAAATTAATTTTCGGGATGATAGTTGAGGCACCGCCACCGCCAGAGTAATAACCTAAAATCGTTTTGTTTCCTGGCCGTTCTCTATAATAATTATCTAGCTGAAAAACCCCAAGGGCAACTTGCACTAACAGGTGATCTTTTAAAAAATGCATAGTATCCATAACTGCCATTCCAGCCATGTTATATGACGCATACGGTGCTAATTGAGATTTAGCTATTGCGCCAACAACATCGTCGGTAAAAACGGCTTCAAGATTATGAGATACACTGATTCTTGCTTCTCTAGATTTTGGATTAATAAGAATTAATACACCACCGGTTTTAGCATGCTCTCCAATTTTTCTTTTTTGGAATATTTTCTGAGCCTCATTGATCGCATCGCCAACATCATAATTTATAACAACGACGTGAAAATCGATGCCAAGATTTTGTTCCCAATCATCTACTTCATAATTCAGGTAATCATGAAAATAGATTAATTGGCCCTCAGGGTCAGACAGCTTATTTGCCTCCTCTGGAGCTTGCGAGGAACATCCTGATACAAAAAAAATAACCAGTAGAAAAAAATGACGAGATAAGTTATTCAAAATCCACCTCGGGCACGTCATTCTTTTTGGAAGTTTTATTATAGTAAACAGAGTCGGCACGTAGTTTGTAATCATCGTATATGTAAGCATGGAAGAATTTTCCAGGGTATGTCTTTAGCTCTTTATTATATTGCTCAACAGATTTGATGAATTCTCTGCGCGCGATAGCAATACGATTTTCTGTGCCCTCAAGTTGGGAACTAAAACGCAAAAAATTCTGGTTTGCCTGTAAAGCCGGATATCGTTCCATTTGTCTCATTATAAAGTTCATGTTTGTCCCTATTGTGTTTTGCAACGCCAGATATTTCTCCATCATTTCCTTGTTATCTAATAAGGATTTTTTGGACAACATGTTCAGACTTGACCGAGCCTTTGTAACCTCCACTAGTGTTCCCTGCTCATAGTCAGCGGCCTGTTTAACAACTGTCTCTAAATTGGGGATTAGATCAGCACGACGCTGATACTGGTTTTCTACTTCAGCCCAGGAAGCTTTTACACGCTCGTCGTATGCTGGAATATTATTAATTCCGCAGCCAGCAACAAATACTTGCAGCATGATAACAATTGATAAATATTTTACTTTTTTCATTTTTTAATCCTTAAGCTATAAAATTAATCTTATCAACTTACAGTTTCTTTTCGAGCCGCTCCACCCATTTAACAGCCTCTTTATCACCTGGTATATAGTAGAGTATTTTCCTGTAATCATTTAGCGATAGTTGATACTCATTTTTTTTCTTGTAACAACGCGCTCGAAAGCGTAACGACCACATGTCGTCTCCGTACTCCAAAGCATGCGTATATAACTCTATAGCTTTGTCACAATCATTATCTTTAGTGACAAGCCCCGCTTCCGCATAAACTTTTCCCTGCAGCTTCCATAGTTTTGGATTAAGACCGATATATTGCGCTGACTCCTGCCCTGCTGAATACATTTTTTCGAGTGAACCGCCCCATCTTGGCTCCATAGCATGGATATACGCCGATCTCACATAATAAGTGCGTTTATCTCTGGTTAAGGCAAGTGCTAATATCTGATCTTCATTTAAAGAATACCGGGAAGATTGGGTGATTCGTATTAATCCAGAATAGGCGGGCATTAAATATGGATTAATCTCAATCACGCGTTTGAGTAAATCGAAAGCCTGCGCGTGCAGTTTTTTCATAACAGCGAATTGATCGCCAGTTGTCTCACCGGCAAGCTTATTACCTCTAGCCAAATACCCTTCATTTAACAGGTAATAAGCTTTGGCCAAATTTGCATTAGCCGAACCGGTACTTTCAACCCAGCGATCCAGATATTTTTCTGAAATGCCGTTATTTTTATAGAAAAGCTCATACGATTTTAGCAATGGCTGTTCGTATAGTGGGTCTGTTTTATATTTTTCGAAAACACTATTGTATTCTGCATCGAGTGCTTCAAATTGACTTAACGCAAGTCTGATTTGAATTATTGAAATATCGAGCGCTTTCAGTTCACGAGCTTTTTTAAATGCAATATTCGCAGCCTCTGTTCTCTGGTCAATTTCCGCATAAACCGTACTGACGTTAAAACAAAAAATTACACAAAATAACTTATAAAACAACCTGGAGTATGCACAACGCGTCTTCATATATGATCTCATTTTATGGGGTGACCAGGATGCCTGGCCAATATTAATATTGCACCGTTGTTTGGATCCACCAGTCGCACTTCCGTTATTGGGGCGCGCTGTTTGTGTTGCACTCTAACGCTTAAACATTTACGAGTGCAAGCTTATATCAGAGCACCTCGACCAGTGTTTTTACAAAACGCTGGTTCTGCTCTGCTGTGCCGATGGTTACTCGTATATATTCAGGCATATTGTAGTTTGCAACCGGTCGAACAATCACGCCTTTTTTTAATAATTTTTCATAAACAGGTAAACCTTCCTGCTTCAGATTAATGGCGATGAAGTTGCCCATGGTCGGTAAAGATTCAAGCCCCATCTCAGCCAGTGCCTGTTGTAAATATTTCTTGCCGGCATTATTCAGTGAAACGCTTTGCGCCAGGTGTATTTTATCATCAAGCGAAGCTAATGCCGCTTCCTGTGCTAACAGATTGGTATTAAACGGCTGTCTGACACGGTTCAGTAAATCTGCAATTTCGGGGGTAGAGATCGAATAACCGATTCGCAAACCTGCCAGCGCATAAATTTTTGAGAAGGTGCAGGTGATAATCAGGTTCGGGTAGTCATCTATCCACGTATTAATTTCAGGACGAAGTGCTGCGTCCATGTATTCGTTGTACGCAAGATCCAGTACCACAATAACGTGGTCGGGTACTTTTTCAAGAAGCTGTTTTAAAACATCCAGTTCCAGCCAGGTGCCTGTTGGATTGTTCGGGTTCGCAATAAACATAACGCGCGTTGAATTATCAATGCAGGATAGCAGAGCTTGTGGATCATGACCCAACGGCATTGTTGAATGTGTTTCCGGGTAAGCAGTGGCTATATTTGCTTTCGCACCCACCGCCTGCACAACAATGGGGTAAACCGCAAATGAATATTCAGAAAAAACCGCAGAATGTTCGGGCGTTAAAAAAGCCCTTGCGGTTAATTCCAGAATGTCATTCGAGCCGTTACCCAGGGTGATGCATTGTGTCGGCAGATTATGTTTCTGCGCTAGTCGTGCAGTTAATTTAT
>QIKU01000252.1 GCA_003232015.1 Gammaproteobacteria bacterium | reverse complement strand
GCCAGGAGTGGTTCGAGAGTCACTCTGGTTATACGCAACTGGTACAACGAAAACCTTCAGTCCCGCTGGTTTATTATTCCCGGCATTGTTGGACTACTGACCCTGGTCGTGACCTTACTGGTGACCGCTTTGTCTGTTGCCAGAGAGCGTGAAGCCGGCACTTTTGATCAATTGCTGGTGACGCCGTTGCGCCCAGTGGAAATTCTAATTGGTAAAGCAATCCCCGGTATGGTGATAGGGTTGGTTGAAGCAACCATTGTTCTTATTCTTATGGTATTGCTGTTCAATATTCCTATACGTGGTGATATTGGTGCATTGTATCTTGGTCTGGTACTTTTTCTGCTTTCAGCCACGGGTATGGGGTTGATGATTTCAACCATTGCGGCCACCCAGCAGCAGGCCATACTGGGTGCGTTTCTGTTTCTGGTGCCAGCGGTTATTCTTTCAGGTTTTTCCACTCCTATTGCCAATATGCCGGAAGTTGTGCAATGGCTAACTTATCTCGATCCCTTACGTTACTTTCTTATCGTTGTGCGGGGTGTTTTACTGGAAGGTGACAGCTATGCATTATTGTTCCATCAGTACTGGCCGATGCTGGTTATTGGATTAACAACATTAACCTTTTCCAGTTGGTTATTCCGTCATCGAATGCATTGATATTATGGCTGTTTTGTATTGGAGGCAGAATACACTGGATTAAACCAAACAGTGATGATTACAGCCTGCCTGCTTTCTATTTTTAGTATTATATAGTCAGTTAACCCGAACGACAGAGTATTGTATAAATTCAGGCGAGTTCCACTGTTTTTTCTGCTACTGGTTGCTCAGCCTGTTCAATCATTTCTTTTGCATGTGAGCGGGTTTGCTCTGTAATATTCAGCCCACCTAGCATTCGTGCAATTTCTTCAATACGTTGCTCTTTGGTTAAGTTTGTAATTTGGGTCGTGGTGACTTTTTTATCCGATGGGTTGTTGACCTGCAAATGGTGATGCCCAAGTGCAGCCACTTGTGGCAAATGGGTTACACACAGTACCTGGCTGTGTGCAGATAATGCACGCAGTTCCAGGCCGACAATTTCTGCAACACGGCCACCGATACCGACATCCACTTCGTCAAACACCAGGGTTGGAATACGGGTGTCTTTTGCGGTAATCACATTAATGGCTAAACTGATACGGGATAGCTCGCCACCGGAAGCCACTTTAGCGAGGGGTTTAAGCGACTGACCAGGGTTGGCACTGACCAAAAATTCGATAGTATCGGCACCAAAGGCAGAGTAGGCTGCATTTGCAGTAGCGTTGCAACTCACTTCGAACCTGCCACCTTCCATGCCTAATGTTTGCATGCTGGCTGTCACCAATTTTGACAGTTTCTTCGCTGCGGTTTGCCGTTTTTTAGTGAGCTCGTTGGCGGCGTCAAGGTAAGCACTTGTGGCTTGCTGTATTTCAGCTTCCAGGTTACCTAAACGCACATCGGCGTTTTCTAAATTGTTTAACTCTTCCGTTAGGTTGGGTAATAAGTTATGCAATGAATCGCTATCGACATTATGTTTACGTGACAGGTTTTGAATATCAGCTAAACGCTGCTCGAGTAATTCCAGTCGCTGTGGATCAATTTCAAGTGAAGAAGTGTAGTTGCGTAATTCACTGGTCGCTTCTTCAATATTAATAAGTGCATTGTTGAGTAATTCATTGGCGGGTTTAATGGCCTCGTCCAGCTTGCCTAATGCATCAAGTTCAGTGATCGATTTATTTAAAATATGGTTGATATTAATATTTTCATCATCGATTAAACTGCGTAAAACAGAGTCACTGCTGCTCAGCAGCAGGTTGGCATTGGCGAGGCGTTTATGTTCTATGTCTATTTCTTTTACTTCACCTTCAGCTAAATTGAGTGTTTCAAGTTCATCGACCTGGTAGCGTAATAAGTCCAGTTGTGCGCTGCGATCCTTGCTAGCTTGTGTTAAGCGCTGGTATTCATTATTAAGTTGTTGCCATGTTTTAAATACCAGCCTTACCTTGTCGAGCACCGTTTGGTTTTTCGCATAGTCGTCGAGTAACAGCCGTTGTAAGTCGGCTTTTAATAATGACTGATGTTCATGCTGGCCATGTAGGTCGACCAGTTTTTCGCCAAGTTCGCGAAGCAATTTAATTGGGCTGGGGATGCCATTAATAAAGGCTTTAGAGGTGCCATTGGCGTTGATGGAACGGCGAATAATGCATTCATTTTCGCTGTTCATTTCATGTTCCACCAGCCAGCTTTCTGCATTGGGTGTGTCGGTGGTGCTAAAGCTCACGCTGATTTCTGCCTTGTCGCAGCCGTGGCGCACAATGGAACTGTCGGCACGATCGCCGAGCGACAAACCCAATGCATCGAGCATAATGGACTTGCCTGCGCCGGTTTCGCCAGTGATGATGGTTAAGCCATTGTTAATTTCAATGTCGAGCTTTTCAACAACTGCAAAATTCCAGATATGTATGTAAGTTAGCATGGTTTTAAATCTGTTATTGAATCGTTACAGGTTCTCACCCCAGTGTAATTTTGCACGTAAAATTTCGAAGTAGTCGTGCTTACAGGGGTGAATAATGCGCACAATAGCTTTTTTCTTGAAGATATGAATTTTATCACCACTGTCCACGGGCAGGTTAATTTGCCCGTCGCAACTGAGTTGTACTTTTGTATTGGCTTCCTCACGCACAACAATTTCAATTTCGCTGTCGCCGTCAATCACGATGGGGCGGTAGCTCATGCTGTGCGGGCAAATGGGCACCAGGATCATCGCATCCATATCCGGTTCCAGAATCGGGCCACCACTGGACAGGGCATAGGCGGTTGAGCCGGTGGGGCTTGAAACAATCAGCCCATCGGAACGCATGCTGTTGAGCCAGCGACCATTGATATAAGTCTCGGTTTCGATCATCCGCGCCATTTCCCATTTGTGGACGACGACATCATTAAATGCATCGGACTCGGTAAAACTGCCATCGGCATGTTCGATGCGTGCGGTGAGCATAATACGGTGTTCTTCTTCGAATTTTCCATCGAGAATTTCGCCCATGCGCTGGGTCATTTCGTAGGGTGAAACGTCCACTAAAAAGCCAAGACGGCCTAAGTTTATCCCCAGGACAGGGCATTTATAATCAATTAGGTTGCGAACTGCATTCAGCAAGGTGCCATCACCGCCAACGGTAATAACAAGATCGGAGTCTGTACCAATTTCGTGCAGGCTGGCGGTTGCAATCGTTTTATCTTTTAGTGTATCGGCGGTGTCCTGGTCAATTCGTACTTCACAACCCCGTTTGGTTAAAAAGTGGGTCAGGCTTAACAGGGTGACTTCCACACTGGGGTCACCGTATTTGCCAATTAAACCGATTTTATTGAACTCATTTTTCATATGCGTCAACGTTATCATAGAGCCGCAGTGCGGGCTATAAGATCTGTTTGTGTTTAGCTCTGTGGGATTGATTTAGCGGTTTTTATTTGTTTTCAGGTTAGCAGTCTGGCAATTCGAGTGCTAAAATAAGTTTGAATTAATTCTAGTTAAATCTAGATTCCCCGTTCGCTTGCGGCGGGCACAAAACCGTTGGGGTTTCCAAAGGGGAGAAGCGGAGCTCCCCCCTTTGGTCGTCCGCGGGGTGCAACCCAGTTGACGATATATAATTGAGTATAAATGCATGGATATTGAGTTTTATGCCTGAACACGCCGAGCCGTCCGAAATTTCAGAATCTGGTATTTCTGAGAGAGCGCAATACCTGCTGAAATCGCTCGTTGAACGCTATATTGCCGATGGTCAGCCGGTGGGTTCGCGGGTATTGGCAAAAGACAGCGGGATTAAGCTCAGCCCGGCCACTGTGCGTAACGTGATGTCAGATTTAGAAGATTTAGGCTTAATTACCGCGCCGCACACCTCGGCAGGCCGCATTCCCACGGTTCAGGGGTACCGCTTGTTTATTGACAGCTTACTCACTATTAAGCCTCTGGGCGATGAGCAGGTCGAGCAGTTTAAGTCTCAATTTGAGCAGCAGCCCACCCCCGGACTGTCCTCATCCGACAATCTAATCGAAAAAGCATCGGGTATGTTGTCGGCGGTGACTAAAATGGCCGGTATTGTGATGTTGCCAAAGCATGACAAGGTCATTTTAAAGCACATCGAGTTTCTAATTTTATCGGCCAGAAGCATTCTAGTGATTCTGGTGGTGAATAATGATGAAGTGATTAATAAGGTAATTGATACACAGCGTGAATATTCATCCATTGAGCTGCAACAAACCGCTAACCTGCTGAATCAGGAATATGCCGGGCAGGAATTGTTGAGTATCCGTACCAGCTTATATAAAAGTATGC
>QIKU01000158.1 GCA_003232015.1 Gammaproteobacteria bacterium | reverse complement strand
CCTGATGACAAAATTAGCGAGCTGGGTCAACAGGTGGGTGAGCTGGATTTTGTCAGCCACTGTTATCACCGTCCACGCATTTTACCTGACTGGCCATACAATTTATTTGCCATGGTACATGCGCATAGTCGTGAAGAAGCGATGCTGTTGGTGGTGAAAATTGCTACCTTGTTGGCTGAGAACGATCATGGTCATGATGTTTTGTTTAGTCAGCGTATTCTGAAAAAAACCGGTGTGCGAATATAGTAAAGCCCTTAATAGTGTTGCAAGGAGATTAAGATGTTTCGTATTAGTCAATATATGCGTGAGTTAAAAAATCCGCAACCATTAGGTGTTAAGCGTAACCCCCCCGGCCCGGTTGTTATCTGGAACCTTATACGGCGTTGTAACTTAACCTGTAAACATTGTTACTCTATTTCAGCAGACAAAGATTTCCCCGGCGAACTTTCTACTGAAGAAGTCTTTAACACAATGGATGATTTAAAAAGTTTTCAGGTGCCAGTTCTTATTTTATCGGGGGGTGAACCCTTGATGCGCCCTGATATATTTGATATTTCAAAGCGTGCAAAAGAAATGGGTTTTTATCTCGGGCTGTCAACCAATGGCACGATGGTTAATGAATCCAATATTAATGCCATTGCCGATATTGGTTATGACTATGTTGGTATTAGTATTGATGGTGTGCGTGAAACACATGACAAGTTTCGTCGCAAGCAAGGCGCATTTGATGAGTCGATGCAGGGTATCCGTTTATGCCATCAGGCTGGAATTAAAGTAGGTATGCGTTTTACTCTTACGGCGGATAATGCGCATGAACTTTCTGATTTGTTAAATATCATGGAACAGGAAAAAGTGGATAAGTTTTATCTTTCCCACTTGAATTATGCCGGGCGCGGTAATAAGAACCGCAAAGATGATGTTGTCCATCAGATTACCCGCAAAGCAATGGATTTGTTGTTTGATACTTGCTGGCAACATATTGAGGCTGGGCGTGAACGTGAGTTTGTAACGGGTAACAATGATGCAGATGGCGTTTACCTTTTATACTGGATTAAAAAACATTTTCCAGACAAGCTGGAACAGATGCGAGCCAGGCTGATTCAGTGGGGCGGGAATTCCTCCGGTGTTAATATTTCGAATATCGACAACCTGGGTAATGTTCATCCAGATACTTTCTGGTGGGATTATAATTTGGGCAATGTTAAACAGCGGCCTTTTTCGGCAATCTGGCAAGATCGAAGTGATCCTTTAATGGCGGGCCTCAAATCCCAACCCCGGCCATTAGAGGGGCGTTGTGCTCAGTGTACTTATCTGAATGTATGCGGGGGGAATACCCGCGTGCGCGCTTATCAGTTGACAAATAATTTCTGGGCAGAAGATCCTGCCTGTTATTTATCGGATGAAGAAATTGGTGTGGAAACAACGGAACAGCGTTTACAGGTTACGCCCTGGGTTCGGCAAAACAAACTTGTGCAGAATAAAGTTACCCAGACTAAATGAGCATAACTATATATAAGGTATACCATGCAACGTGAGTTTAATAAAATTACAGTTGGCTGCGGGTGGTTTTTAGCCAGTCTAGTATTTATTAGCAACAGCTTTGCTGGAAATAATATCGTTAGCAAAAATGATATAGAAAAAAGCGATGTACAAAAACTATACCAACAATACTGCGTGAGTTGTCATGCTGTCAGCCGTTTAGGTGGAATGGGCCCCGCATTGTTGCCGGAAAATCTAAAACGATTAGGTAAAAACAAAGCACTCAAGATTATTGAAAATGGGCGTGCAGCAACACAAATGCCGGCTTTTGGCAAACTCCTGACAGCAGCGCAAAGACAGTCACTTGTAAAATATATATATACACCTTTGGCTTCTATTCCTGACTGGGGTATGGCCGAAATAAGAAAATCCCATCTTATCCATCACAAGGCGGGCAGTCTGGGTGATGAGCCTGTTTTTAAGGCCGATATGCTTAACCTGTTTATTGTTGTTGAGCTGGGCGACCATCACGCCACACTGCTGGATGGTGACAAATTTGAACCCATTTACCGATTTAAAACCCGCTTTGCCTTACACGGTGGTCCCAAGTATTCCCCTGACGGCCGTTATGTTTATTTTGTTTCGCGTGATGGTTGGGTGAGCAAGTTTGATATTTTCAACCTGAAAACAGTAGCAGAAATTCGGGTTGGGATTAATACCCGCAATCTGGCGGTGTCTGGTGACGGTAAAACAGTCCTGGTTGGTAACTATTTGCCTCATACGCTAGTGTTACTGGATGCAGAAAATCTTGAGCCTATTCAGATCATTCCTGTTGAAGATAAAAATGGTAAATCCTCACGTGTGAGTGCTGTTTATAGTGCTGTGCCGCGCAATAGTTTTATTATTGCACTTAAAGATATTCCTGAAGTCTGGGAAATGTCTTACAACGGTTTAGAACACGATGATCGGCTGGGTGATGATAAGAATCGATTTCTGATACAGCCTATACCTTTAGATGACTACCTGGATGACTTTCAGTTTGACCCGTCCTATACCTATTTAATGGGAGCGGCACGCAACGCTAAAAATGGTCAGGTGATTAATCTGGATCTACGTCGTAAGGTCGCAGAGCTTGAGTTAACCGGCTTACCGCACCTGAGTTCGGGTATCACCTGGGTTTACAAAGGGCGTCGGGTGATGGCGACCCCCAATCTAAAGAAAGCAGAAATCAGTATCATCGATATGACTACCTGGAAAACCATCAAACGAATCAAGACACTGGGGCCGGGGTTCTTTATGCGTAGCCATGAAAATTCACCCTATGCCTGGGCTGATGTATTTTTTGGGCCAAATAAAGAAGCAGTGCATATTATTGACAAGCAAACGCTTGAGATAGTAAAAACACTCCGGCCATCGCCTGGAAAAAATGCAGCCCATGTCGAATTTGACCGCTATGGCCGGCATGCCCTGTTAAGTGTCTGGGACATGGACGGTGCGTTAATTGTTTATGACGCCAATACACTAAAAGAAATCAAACGTTTGCCAATGAAGAAGCCGTCTGGAAAATATAACGTGTACAACAAAATCAACCGTTCGGTAGGGACTAGCCATTAAATTCTGGAGTAAAGTATGCTTGCATGTTGGCAATTTAGCCTCTTAATTTCAATAATTTACTGATATTAATACAAATAACCGGATGCTCCCCCTTGATTTTCATCCATAACGGACACATAAAAGGACGGTCAGGAAATGAGGCTGACCTTTTAGATTAAGCTCACGATAGGGCTTGACTCTACGAATAACAGGGCTATTATTAGCACTCACTAGAGGTGAGTGCTAATAAACAGTTTAGCATATTATATATTTTAACTATCTATTTGATTTAACTGGACTTTTATTAGGAGAAAGAAAACATGAAGATCCGCCCATTACACGACCGTGTTGTCGTGCGCCGCATGGCTGAAGAAACAATGACTGCAAGTGGTATCGTTATCCCCGATAGCGCAACTGAAAAGCCATCTGAAGGTGAAGTGCTTGCTGTTGGTAAAGGTAAAGTAAATGACAGTGGTAATGTGACGCCTCTCGATGTAAAAGTTGGCGACAAAGTATTGTTTGGTAAATACGCTGGCCAGGAAGTGAAGGTCGATGGTGAAGACGTTATCATGATGAATGAATCTGACATCATGGGCGTACTGGAAGCTTAAGCTTGTTCTAACCCAAATTAACCTATTTTAAATTTAGAAATTCCCTTTTAGAATTTCAAGAGGAAAATAACATGTCTGCAAAAGAAGTAAAATTTAGCGAAGACGCACGCCAACGTATGCTGGCTGGCGTAAATACATTAGCAAATGCTGTAAAAGTAACCTTAGGTCCTAAAGGCCGTAATGTTGTATTAGATAAAAGCTTTGGCGCACCGACGATTACAAAAGATGGTGTGTCGGTTGCTAAAGAAATTGAATTAGCTGATAAATTCGAAAATATGGGTGCGCAAATGGTGAAGGAAGTGTCTTCACAAACATCCGATATCGCCGGTGACGGAACAACTACGGCAACTGTTTTAGCTCAGGCCATTTTAACCGAAGGCGCAAAAGCTGTGGCTGCGGGCATGAACCCAATGGACTTAAAACGTGGTATTGATAAAGCGACTATTGCGATTGTTGCCAGTTTAGAAAAAATGTCAAAACCTTGTTCAGACGATAAGGCCATTGCTCAAGTAGGCACTATCTCTGCCAACTCTGATGAAGAAATCGGTACTATCATTGCAGATGCAATGGGCAAAGTAGGCAAAGAAGGCGTTATCACTGTAGAAGAAGGTTCAGGTTTTGCTAACGAGCTGGACGTTGTAGAAGGTATGCAGTTCGACCGTGGTTACCTGTCCC
>QIKU01000043.1 GCA_003232015.1 Gammaproteobacteria bacterium | reverse complement strand
AAGGCCCAATCGCGTTATAACCCGATAGTGAACCCCTCGCGTGCTTTATTGCGGCGCGATTATGTATTAGGACGTATGCGGGATTTAAATTTTATTACCCAGCTTGAGTACGATGATGCTTTTGCGGTAGTCGATGACGCGTCTGTTCACGGGCAAAATCTGGAAGTTGAAGCACTTTATATTGCCGAAATGGTACGTAGCGAATTATTAAAGCGTTATGGCAATAAAATTTATACCGCCGGTTATCAGGTTTATACAACGGTTGATTCAAAATTACAGGTTGCTGCCAATAAAGCATTACGGCTGGCCTTGCACAATTATGATCGGCGGCACGGTTATCGCGGCACCATCGGGCATGTTGAGCTCTTTAATTTTGACTTTGAAAATGATGAAGAATATTGGGGCAGCGTTTTAGCTGAGCAACCCTCCCAGGGTGACTTGGTTCCAGCCATTGTTTTTCAGGTTGAAGAACAATCGGCTTATGCTTATACCGAGGACGGTAACGTGGTCTTTATGGACTGGCCACAACTTGAATGGGCACGTCGTTATATCGATGAATTTAATATGGGGCCGAAGCTGGATAAAGCCAGTCAGATTTTAAAGGCTGGCGATATAATTTATGTTGTGGCGGCTAAAAAAGGTTGCTCTTATCTGGCTCAGGTTCCGATTGTTAGTGGTGCGCTGGTATCGCTTAATCCAGATGACGGCTCAATTCAGTCGCTAGT
Source organism: Gammaproteobacteria bacterium (assembly GCA_003232015.1). The sequence continues at coordinate 3,675 of QIKU01000043.1, read as the reverse complement.
CGGTGGCTTTGATTTTTACCAGAGTAAATTTAACCGCGTTATTCAGGCAAAGCGCCAACCGGGTTCAAGCTTTAAACCCTTTATATACAGCGCTGCACTTGATAAAGGCTTTACCCCGGCCAGTATTATTAATGATGCACCGGTGGTCTTCGATGCACCGGGTCTGGAAGATACCTGGCGGCCTGAAAATTACACTGGCAAGTGGTATGGCGAAACACGCTTGCGTACCGCGCTTATCAAGTCGCGTAACCTGGTGTCAATTCGTTTGCTGCGCGATATTGGTATTGGCTACGCAGTGCGTTATGTCACACGGTTTGGTTTTAAGCGTTCCAGTTTACCGCGAGATCTTTCTTTAGCGTTAGGCAGTGGTGCAATGACACCTTTAGAGTTAGCCGACGGTTTTAATGTTTTTGCCAATGGTGGCTTTAAGGTTCAACCTTATTTTATTGACTATATTCTGGGCTCAGATAAAAAGGTCATGATGCTGGAACAGCGCTCTGAAGTGTGTGTTAAGTGTGTGGAAGAAATGGAAGCTAAACTTAAACTGGAGCAGGAACGTGAAGCGGCAAAACTCGCGGAGCAGGAAGCAAGGCTTAAATCTTTAGGTGATGCAGTCAATGAAATTTCTGCAGCCGGGAATGCGCCTGCAGAAAAAGCGGTGCCAGTCGTTGCTGATAAAGCAAAAGAGCCTGCACTACAAACGAATACGACTTTAGCTAAGAGCAGCGTAGCGGCAAGTACCGAAGTTATCTTTATCGAGCAAACCGGCCCACAACAAGTAAAGGTTGCCCCCAGAGTATTGAGTGCACCAACGACTTTCTTAATGAATACCATGATGCGGGATGTTGTACGCTATGGTACCGGGCGGCGTGCGCTGGCACTGGGTCGAAAAGATTTGGCCGGCAAAACCGGCACCACCAATGACCAACGTGATGCCTGGTTTGCTGGCTTTAACCGCAACGTGGTCACGATTACCTGGGTTGGCTTTGATAACCCGCGTTCACTTGGGAGCCGCGAAACCGGTGCCATTGCTGCTTTACCGATGTGGACGGCTTACATGAGGCAAGCCTTAAAAGGAATGCCTGAAATACCATTAGAGCAGCCCGCCAGTATTGTTTCCGTGCGTATTGATAAAAATACCGGCCTGTCGGCCACGCCTGAAAGTACCGACACCATGTTTGAGTATTTCAAGGAAGATCAGGTGCCCAGTGATACTTCCATCGGCCATAGTCGCCAGGGTAACACGGATGGTGCAGGCGATATAACGGAACAACTTTTTTAAGTTAGCGATTAACGGGTGAGGGCAGACTGAGTGCCACAGCGTAAAAATAAAGGCTGGCAAGTACGTGAGCGCCTGGCACAACTTGCTGCAGAATACATGGCCGAAACAGGCAGCCAGGATTTTCAACTGGCAAAAAATAAAGCCGTTAGTCAATTTGGTGCCATCGAGTCGACTAATCTGCCTTCAAACAAGGAAATCCAGCAAGCACTGGTGACACACCAGCATATTTTTCGTGCCGATAGTCAACCTGAACAGTTAAAAAAATTAAGGGAAGTTGCGCTGGACGCAATGCGGTTTTTTGAAAAGTTTAACCCGCGTTTAGTGGGTAGCGTTTTAAACGGGACAGCAGATATTAATTCCGCCATCTATTTACACTTATTTACCGAAACATCGGAAGAACTGGCGGTTTTTTTGCTGGACAACCATATTCCCTACGATGAAGAACAAAAACGCTTTCATATCAAGGCCGATGAATATGAATATTACCCCGCCTTTGCCTTTTTAGCCGAAGAAGTGCCGTTGCATATTATTATTTTCCCGAGCCGTGGATTGCATCATGCGCCATTGAGTTCAGTGGATGGTAAGCCGATGCAGCGTGCGGATATTAAAATACTAGAACAACTTATTCGTGGTTAATTGTTTTTTATTTAAAAAGTCCGCGCAGTTTTTTGAATAGAGATTGTGACTCATTAAATAATTGCTGCTCAGTTTGTGAGTCCTCACTATCGGGGTAATGCGATGGGTAAGGTTTTCGAGCTACACCACTGTCAACGGCCGCGCGCGCTACTGCAGACGAAATGTAGCTTTTCAGGCGAGGGTCAAATGGTTTTGGAATAATGTAGTCCATTCCAAAATCCAGATGTTGGGTTTGGTAGGCGAGTAGCACCTCAGCCGGTGCCGGCGTTTGCGCCAGCTTGGCCAGGGCATATGCGGCCGCTATTTCCATTTCACTGTTGATAGTGGTGGCGTGTACATCCAGTGCGCCACGAAAAATAAAGGGAAAGCCGAGTACATTATTAATCTGGTTGGGGAAGTCGCTACGCCCGGTGGCCATAATAATATCGCTTCTTACTGCCTTGGCCAGTTCAGGCTGTATTTCAGGTTCAGGATTCGATAATGCAAACACGATGGGCTTAGCGGCCATTTTCTGAACCTGCTCAGCAGACAATAATCCGGGCCCAGAAACCCCCACAAAAATATCGGCTGTGATAATGGCATCATCGAGTGTGCGTGCATCGGTCTGAATAGCAAACTTTTGCTTGTACTCGTTTAAGTCGTCACGTTCGCTATGAATAACACCTTTGCGATCCAGCATATGAAGCAAGGCAGGATCGGCACCCAGCTTTATTAGCAGGTTCATTGATGCAATGGCCGCTGAACCCGCACCCAGACAAACAATTTTGGCCGTTTCTAGTGTTTTGCCCTGTATTTGTAATGCATTCAAAAGCCCGGCGGCGATAATAATGGCGGTGCCATGCTGGTCGTCATGGAAAACCGGAATATCAAGGCGTTTCTTCAGCGCTTTTTCAATTTCAAAACAGGCCGGTGCGGCAATATCTTCCAGATTAATGCCCCCAAAAGTATCCGCAATATTGGCCACGGTATCGATAAAGGCCTCGGTAGACGGTGCGTTTACTTCAATATCAAATACATCAATATCGGCAAACTTCTTAAACAAAACGCCCTTGCCTTCCATCACCGGTTTACCGGCCAGCGCACCCACATTGCCTAAACCTAAAACGGCCGTGCCATCGGTAATCACCGCGACTAAATTGCCTTTGCCTGTGTATTTATAGGCTAAAGCCGGATCTTCAGCAATCGCGCGAACCGGTTCGGCCACGCCCGGTGTATAGGCCATCGACAAATCTTCCTGACTGGCACAGGGCTTGGTAATGGCGGTGGCAATTTTGCCTGCAACGGGCTTGGCGTGGTAATCGAGGGAGCGTTGCAAAAAGTCTTTGTTTTTATCGGACATTAAAGTTTAACTATATTAAGTGGTTATGAATGGATAAAGCCTAGCTTGGTTTATATGAACTTGCAAAGGCCAGGCCAATTTACTGGAAATTTACAAAAGAGGATAGTTTAGTGATGTAGAGGAGGGATGCCAACGGATCCAGCAGCAGTACCATTGTCGCATCGAGGTGCTACCAGAAACCCGATATACATTTGCCTGCAGGCAGTGGCAGAACTTTTGATGCCAACGATATTGTCAGCAACAATTTAGTCGCATTTATCTTAGCACAGCGGGTTTATCATCTTGATTAGTCAGGCTTTTTGGGGAACCAGAAGGGCTTGCTCATAACACAAGATATCCAGACTAGCGCCATATACAGAACGCTTCCTATTACTAATAGATTATAGAAAGAATCTGCAGATTGACGTTCCTGTAGTGA
>QIKU01000258.1 GCA_003232015.1 Gammaproteobacteria bacterium | reverse complement strand
AATCCGATTGCTCAGGATATTAATTACCACCTGTTTAAAGATAGCAGAACGCTGTTGGGTGTTCCTAACGTCTGGAATGTGTTGTCAAATGCCGTCTTTTTATTTGTTGGGCTCTCCGGCTTATATAAAATTCTAATTGTAAACAAGCTGAACATAATAGAAGAGATTAAATCTTCTTATGTTTTATTCTTTATTGGTATAACACTGGTTGCTTTTGGTTCTGGATACTACCATCTTTGGCCGGATAATCAGACACTCGTCTGGGATCGTTTGCCGATGACGATTGCTTTTATGGCACTGTTTTCAATTATTATCAGTGAGTTTATTTCTATTCGCCTAGGTAAAGTATTACTTATACCCCTGGTTTTTCTGGGTATAGCGTCGGTTATTTACTGGCATATGGGTGAATTAAAAGGCGCTGGTGATTTACGGTTTTATGCCATTGTGCAGTTTTTTCCGATGCTTGCGATGCCGGTTATTTTTATTTGCTTTAATTCTATATATAGTCATACCCGTGCATACTGGTTTTTACTTGTGGCTTATATTATCGCAAAGGTATTTGAGCATTTCGATGGTGAAATCTATAATGCGCTGGAAGTGATTAGCGGCCATTCCCTTAAGCATATTATTGTTGCGGCAGGCCTAGCTGTTTTGCTAGTTTCCTACGTAATGCGGAATATCAGGTCACAGTGAGATGGAAGCCTGGCAAATCAGTCCAGGGCTGTTGAGGTTATTTACGTCACTTTTGTGACGTGATACCTCAAAAGCAACATATGTGGAGGTAGTATGAAATTATCAAACAACCCTAAAGTGAATGATTTCCTTATTGATATACAGTCTGTGTCAGCCGATAAACTCGAAATAATAGAGTCTATCCGGGAAATATTTAATGCCGCTAGTCCAGCTTTAGTTGAAGGTATTAAATATGGTGGGCTGGTTTTTAATCTGTCCAATACGCTTGTGGGTGGTATTTTCCCTTACAAGGCACATGTGACGATTGAGTTTAGTGAGGGTGCTACACTCCCTGACCCATCTGGAATATTAGAAGGCAAGGGGAAAAAACGGCGCCATTTAAAAATTATTGAACAACAGGATATCAAAAGAAAAAACACAGGATTTTTTGTAAAAGAAGCTGTTAAGCCCGGGGGCAAGGTATAAACAGGGAAATATTTGCTGACCTCAGCAGTTGCTGCTACTAAAAACAGGAGGTATGAAAAAAATGGAAGCACTGGAACGCATTATTAATATTCTGGCCTGGCCAGTTACTATTATTATATCGCTACTGATATTGCGGGCGCCCTTGTCTGAGCTTATTCCAACACTAAAAAAATTGAAGTATAAAGATTTAGAACTGGAGTTTGAAAAGGAAGCCAATAAAATACTGGCAGAGGCAGAAAGAGATTTGCCTGAACTGTCTGAAAGCAGCACAAAAGATTCAGAAAAAGTAACTCAGGCCTTTTTTAGCCGACCTACCGTCGCACCTGTAAGGCAAATTATTGAATCATGGCAAGATATTGAAACACGTATCAGAATACTGGCAGAGCATCATAAAATTGATACTGGTAACAGTATAAAGTCTCTTGTTCAATCACTACAAGATAGCAATTTAATCCCACAAGAAGCCGCAAAAATAATATTAGACCTTTCTGCTTTAAGAAATAAAGTGGCACACGCCGATGAAAAAGTGATCACTGCTGATTTAGCCCATACTTTTAAAGCTTCGGTTGTACGTGTTGCATCAACGCTAAAGCAGGTATAATAAGGTTAAAGTTACTTATTGCCTGTTAGATCTTTCAACTTTTCGGTTTGTCCAAAAACAGCAGCAAACTCCTCTAATGTTTTTCCACTTGAGTGAGCTTTTTTACAGTCTTCCTTATACAGGCGTTTAGCAATAGCCCATTCTGCTTTTACAATCGCGCCCATCATTGCCGTATGACCGCGTTTGTCTTTTAAGCAGGCATTGGCTCCATTGTTAAGCAATATTTCGACTGCTTTTTTATTTCCATAATAGGTTGCCATCATTAAGGCGGTATAACTTTGGCTATTACGCAAGTTTACCGGGAAACCCTTTTCAAGAAACTCGGTTAGTACTTCTGTTTCACCAATTTTTGCGGCATTAAAAAAGTACTCTTCTAATGGCGGGTTTGCCTGTACGGAAAAGGAGAACATTAACAAGATCAAACTCAGATATAAGTTTTTCATATTCATTCCTCAGTATATTAAAAAATAAGGCGGCGTCCCTGCTGCCTGTCGTTATTTACCTTACATGGATAAACGTTTTACTTTACTCAAATTGCCCTTTACAGCTTTAGTGACTCTGGCACCAAAGCCTTTATCTGCACGGTAAAAATAGCTCAGAATAATGTGCTTGGTCTTGCTGTCTTTTACCTTGCCTAAATCACCCGCCAGGTTACTAACAAGGTTTGCTTTTTCAGTTTCACTGAAGCTGCGATAAAGTACACCCGCCTGAGAAAAGTTATTTTCCTTGCTGATTTTCTTCTGCTGACTGACACCAGACTGCGCCATACTGGAATAACGTGCCTGCTTGTCTTCAACACGGTTATCTTTACGGCTAGGCTGATAGTTTACATCCGAGCTTTGTGTACCCTGATTACCTGTACCGTCCTGGTTCCAGTTATTAACCGCAACCTTTGCTCGGTTAATCGGTAACTGCTGATGGTTTGCACCTAAACGATACATTTGTGTATCGGCATAAGAGAATACTCGACCTTGTAATAACCTGTCTTCTGATGGCTCAATACCCGGTACGATATTCGATGGTGCAAAGGCTGATTGTTCCGTTTCCTGAAAAAAGTTTTTAGGCATACGGTTCAATGTCATTGTTCCAATTTTAAACTCCTTTGTATCCAGCCACATTTTAGTCGCATCCAGCGGATTGTAATCCAGACCTGCAAATTCTGATGCTTTTTTAACCTTGATATACAGGTCCCACTTCGGATAATTACCTGCTGCAATGTTTTCGTACATATCATTGGTAGCATGGCTAAAGTCTTTTGCCTGAATTTCAGCAGCTTGCTTCACCGTCAGGTTTTTAATACCTTGCTGTGTTTTCCAGTGGAATTTAACATAGCTCACTTCACCCTTTGCATTGATAAGTTTGTAAGCATGTACTCCCCAACCATCTGTTTGGCGTAAGTTAGCTGGTATGCCGTAATCAGAGTATAACCATGTAAGCATGTGGGTTGATTCTGGAACATGACTGAAAAAGTCAAAGAAGCGATTTGGATCCTGCTTATTGGTGACCGGTGACGGCTTAAGTGAATGCACCATATCCGGGAATTTAATCGCATCGCGAATAAAGAAAACTGGCAGGTTGTTGCCTACCAAATCCCAGTTGCCTTCATTGGTATAAAATTTGGTGGCAAAACCCCGTGGGTCACGCAGTGTTTCAGGTGAACCTTTTGAGTGGATAACGGTTGAGAACCTGACAAAAACAGGTGTTGTTGTGCCTTGTTTAAATACCGCCGCTTTGCTTAAATCGCTTATATCTCTGCTTGCGACATATTCACCATGGACACCGGTGCCGCGTGCATGTACAACACGTTCAGGGATCCGTTCACGGGCAAAACGTTGCAGTTTTTGTATCAGTTGAACATCCTGGAGCAATACGCTGCCATGTTCACCTGCGGTGTAAGAGTTCTGGTTATCACCGACCGCTGCACCATTGTCTCGTGTGAGTGTCTTTACTTCGGCACTGGCCATTCCCATAAAAGCAATGGCGATGCTTGCTATGCCTATTTGTTTCATATGTCTATTCATCATTTTAATCCTCATGATTTAGTTTGAAGACCTTAGCTATCTGAACATTCAGGTGTATATTGCTAAAATCTATACTTAGAGATAGTATTCATAGAATGCAGCAATAACAAATCGGTTGTTCCATTGGTAGCAATAGGTTTTTCCTATACAGGCAAGTAAATGAATATTCGAGATTTAAAATATCTGTTAGCAATCGCGGAGTTAGGCAGTTTTTCAAAAGCGGCAAAGCAATGTTATGTTAGCCAGCCAACACTCAGTGGTCAGGTAAAAAAACTGGAAGAAAGCCTGGGTGTACAAATTTTTGAGCGCACCAATAAGCAGATCTTGTTAACAGCTGTTGGTGAACAGATCCTTGTGTCAGCAAGAAAAGTTATTGCTGAAGTCGAACGTATCGATGCACTTGCCGAGGCGGCGATTGATCCCTTATCCGGCCGTTTCAGGCTGGGGGCTTTCCCGACATTAGCAAGCTATTGCTTCCCGGGAATTGTTAAGCCCGTAAAAACCCGCATGCCTAAGCTCAAACTTATTTTGCTGGAAGAAAAAACCAGCCACCTTATTGAAAAACTCAAATCAGGTGAAATAGATGCAGCCTTACTCGCCCTGCCTGTTGCTGATGAACAATTTAATG
>QIKU01000023.1 GCA_003232015.1 Gammaproteobacteria bacterium | reverse complement strand
GAAATATTGGAAAATTTGAGTTCCAGTGAACGCCGCACATTAACCATTGCCGCGGTGGTTTTGAGTATTTTGATTTTGTATATGATGATTTGGAAACCGGTGTTTAGCTCAACAGAAGAACTACGTCAAGAACTGACTAGAGAAAAAGAGACATTAAGTTGGATGCAAATCGCCTCCCAAGAAGTCAAAACGTTGCAAAATGGTAGTTCAGTAGTTTCCGGCAGAGGTGAACGTTCCTTATTATCCATCGTTGATCAAGCAGCAAAAAACAATAGCTTGGGTTCAGCCTTAAAAAGAGTAGAACCCAAGGGAGAAAATGAAGTGCGAGTAAGATTAGAACAGGCATCGTTTAATGATGTTGCACGTTGGTTATCTAAGCTGAAAAATAAATACGGCATTATCGTTAGTACGATTACGATAGACCGTCAGAATGCCTCCGGTATTGCCAATGTGAACTTAATGTTGAAGGGCGTGTAGTGAAAAAAATAGCCAGTAAATTAGCACTTGTACTGCTTGTTTTTATTATCTTTCTCGTAATGCAATTTCCTGCCGGACAGGCTTATGCTTTGTTGGCTGGCCAACTTGGTAATATTCAGCTATATGAACCTGAAGGTACGTTGTGGCAAGGCAAAGCCAAAGCTCTGGATATAGAGAATCAGCGTTTTCAAAATATTGAATGGCAGCTTAAACCCTGGAGTATTGTTCTGGGTCGTTTGAATGTCGATTGGTCGTTTGATAATGGCGATGCCTATGGCAGTGGTATAGCCGGTTTAGGTTTGGGTAGCGTTATTAAATTAAGTGACGTTAAAGCCAGCTTGCCCAGTACAATGGTGCAGCCGTACCTGCCTGATATACCGGCAAAACTGGGTGGTGTATTCAGCGTGGATCTCAGCGAACTTTATTATGATAAATCAATAGCCGTACTAGAGAGCATAGAAGGGAAAATTGTTTGGCGAAATGCCGCCATTACAGTTTTGAATGAAATGCCCTTAGGTGAGTTTCAGTTCACTATGACAACCGAAGATTCCGGTATTGTCGGTCACTTGAAAGAGGCGGATACCTCAGATTTGTTAGCCGAAGGTCAATTATTATTGGCGACAGATAACAGCTACAAATTTGATGCAACCTTGAAAGTTCGCAATCCCGCACAACGCAGTGACCTTTCACAGGGTATGAGTTTTATTGGTCGCCTGGATGAAAAAGGTCAGATTAAACTGAATTATTCGGGACAGTTAAATACTTCAACTCCGTAGCTATAAACTTTCTTTGTAACTGCGCATCGCAGATTAATATTAACTGTAATTGATTGGGTATAGGACGTTCAGCGCTCATTCATAATCGGCTATTCGCTGCTCATTTTGTCGAGTCGAACAGCTTTGCCTCTAAAATATACAGTATAAGACCGAGATACAGAGGTTTGGCCGGTACTGATTGTCTGACGATCCTTATCATTATGGCCATTGATACGGAGGTTGTTGTGATTATCTGTTTCTCCATATTTCATTGTCGAGGTTAGTGTACCCCCCGCTAAAACCTCTCGAACAATATCAATAATGCCATTTGCACCGGCCTGAGCGGCTTGCTGTTTTAATTCTTGAAGTGCTTTGCCTTCGGCGATGGCAATATCTACAGACTCGCCCACGCTGGCGCTGGCGTTAATCAGAGCAACGATTTGATAGTCTTGATTTTCAGCATTCAATATCAGTTGTACTTGCCCAACAGGTAAAGGCTGTATGGGAACTTCGCCTTTAAGCATGACCAAGCTGCCTGTGGCAGGAATACCAAAACTACTACAGCCAGTAAGTAATATTGCCGCCATTAAAAGGGTAGGTCTACTCAGCATTGTAATTTTTCTTTTTATAAATGCGTCGTTTAATGATGAAATAGGTAACAAATATGCCCGCAACACCGATTAAGCTGGCAGCACCAACAAACATCATGATGGTGTGCATATTTTCTTTTAACCACGGATCCATATTTTCCTTCCTAAAATACTAAACACTCAGTAAGGATACACTGAATGATTTCTGTAAACCATCACAAGCGGCAATTCGTTTTTTTAAGAAGAAGCTGCGTAACCATATTTAAGCATTTAAATGCTTAAATATTTATGGTTATATCTCTTCGTAGCGTTTAAAATACACGCTTAATGCTGTACCCTTTGCGCGCTAACGTTTGCAAAATTCCGTGTTTCCCAGGTAAATGCAAGGCACCAACGGCGACAAATGTTTCACCCTCAGTCAGCAGTGGCAGCATACGTTGTACCATTATTTTATTTCGGTTGATAACCAGACGCTGAGTCAACGTATTGGCCAGACGTTCACCTACATCTGTGGCCAACTCATCATTCATTTTTAGCATAGCTTGTAAGTCGCGCGCTTGATAAAGCTCGATCATGTGATCAAACATATCAGCAAGGCCACTATGCTCAGTAACGGCATTTTGTAATAATGTAATTTGATCTGTGAGCTCTAGCTCATCAAAAACCGCAATTTGCTCTGCAGGTGTCTCTAATCCCAGCACTTTTTTATTTTGCTGATGTGCTTTTTCATAAAGAATCAGATCCATAAAGGTATTCGATTTCTGCCTGGGTACGCTGATAGCAGTCATCACCGCCCAAGGCTTGAACAGATTGACGGCTTGTTTGGGTAAGCCATGTTGCACGGCAATTTTCAATACTTTTTGATATAAGTTTTCGCCGATAAGATCAGAGAGGGTTTGCCCATCATCAATAAGCATAGCTTGGGCGACCGTCAAGCCAGATATGGGGTTGAGATCCATTTCCAGGGTGAAATTCTTAGCCGCATCAAATGTTGGATAAATATGATCCAGTACGGCTAATACACGCGGATCATCAGAATGAATGGTGCCAAAAACAAAACTCTGAGCCTCTCCTTTCGATACACTCCATAATAAACCTTTGTTATATTGGAGCGTTTCATTGTTGGCGAAAGCTGCCGCCGACAGCAAAATTAGCCACAGCATTGTTCCCCAAATAAAACTCTTGGTCAGGATCGTTTTCATTTGCACACCTTTTTCAGTTATCGCTTATTGTCACTGAATCACGTATCCTGTGAAGGATGACGCTTGTTAACGGAAAATCTCCTATAGCGCGCCGGTTTCGTGGTTTTTTACCTGTTGTCATAGATGTAGAAACAGCAGGATTTAATGCGAAAACGGATGCGCTGCTTGAAATTGCTGCAGTATTAATTGAATTGGATGAACATGGCTTCTTACATCGTGGAAAAACCTATGCCCACCATATTATCCCATTTCCTGGGGCTAATCTTGAGCCGAGCGCCTTAAAGTTTAACGGAATAGATCCTTACCATCCTTTTCGATTGGCCATCGCTGAAAAAGAAGCACTGGAAAATATATTCAGGCCAATACGCAAAGAAATCAAGGCAACAAAATGTACTCGGGCTGTTCTGGTGGGACACAACCCATTTTTTGATATTAATTTTATTAATGTCGCTGTCGAACGAGCGGGCGTGAAACGTAATCCACTGCACCCGTTTAGTACATTCGATACGGCGACACTGGGCGGTTTGGCTTTTGGGCAAACTGTTCTTGCCCGTGCTGCTGAAGCGGCAGGGCTTAATTGGGATAATGAAAAAGCCCATTCTGCAATCTATGACGCCGAGGGAACCGCCGATTTATTTTGTGATATTGTAAACCGCTGGCAAACCCTGGCGCCATTTGACTTCAACACAGGCTGAATGTTTACGCTTTTTTAGCAACAGCTTCTTTAATTAATGTCTTTAATTCACCGCTCTGAAACAATTCCAATGTGATATCACAACCTCCGACTAATTCCCCATTAACAAACACCTGGGGAAACGTAGGCCAGTCTGAAAATGCAGGTAAGTTTTTATGTACCTCAGGCTCATCAAAAATATTCACATACGCAAACTCTTCACCGCATTGTTGCAAAGCCTGCACGGTACGGCCAGAAAAACCACATTGAGGAAATTGTGGCGATCCTTTCATAAAAATCACCACTGGGTTGGTTTCTACCAAATCTTTAAGCTTTACCATTATATCCATTACATATAACCTCTTTACTATACTAATTTGGTCAAGTATACATTAATGTGACTATTATGCACATCAAGGACTAATACCTGTTCAAAGTTGTGGTTCCAACAATCAAAACGTCCCTGCCGACCATTTTCTAATGTTATAAAAGGGTCGGATCGAGCTAGGCTTTCTTTAGAATATCTGGTGAAACAGTATTTCAGTGTGCTCTTTGTATTTATTTCGCGGCTCATAGTAGATTTTCGCAAACTTGGTTTATAATCCGTTACTGCCCAGCGTATCCATATTTTTTTCATAGTAGCGTTGCTCTTCGTGTTCGGTCGAGATTTATCTAATAGCTATGAGACAAATCTGAACGGCGCTATAATCCACTTTTTTATTTGTTTGGGAACTGAGTAGAGCATGTCCATACTGCATGAAACCGATGATTTACGCATCACAACAATCCGAGAAGTTATAGTTCCTG
>QIKU01000174.1 GCA_003232015.1 Gammaproteobacteria bacterium | reverse complement strand
ATGTCAAGCCCCGAAACATTCCAGAATCGTGTTTTTCTATTTATATATTTGTCGTGTGGCGCAAAAATGAATATCCCTATTTCTACATCTTTATGGTTTTCGGTTAGTTCATATCGAATGACCTTGCCGACGTCGATATCTCTAAATTTTATTGGCGAACCTCTTGACAGTGAACCCAAATTTTTAGTGCGCAATATGTACTGTGTGCCAGGTTCGCCGCGCTGGTAAATATCGGGTTGTTCCATACCCGTGAATTGGTTGATGGGTTGCCCTTCATGGCCCGGGTCAGCTTCAATATAGGCGCCACTTAATAAGGTATCTAACCCACTTACACCACCTAGGCCTATTTGTGGCCTAACCACCCAGAAACGAGTTGTGTCGGTCAATTGCTCTTGACTGATTCCGTCAAATTCGATAGTGACAATAACTTTAGAAAGGTCGTTGGAAAATTTAATTTCCTTTACTGCGCCTATTTTTATATTGCGCAATTTGACAACTGTCTTTCCGGCCTCGAGGCCTGATGCGCTTTTAAATGTTACGTCTATAATAGTTTTCTTTTCTGTGGCACTTTTAAACACCAGCCAACCTGCGATTAACGTTGCTATTATTGGTATCACCCATATAGCTGATATACCACGACCTTTTTGGTTTATAGCCGCGTTTGGAATGTCGAGTGTAGAATGTGTTTCCTTATTTGTCATTTGACTGTTCCGATTCGTCCCAGATAAGTTTTGGATCAAATGTCATTGCAGCAAACATAGTTAAAATAACCATTGCAGCGAAAGCCAGGCCAGCAGGGCCGGGTTCGATGGTTGCTAATGCGCCTAATTGCACTAATGCAACTAATAATGCAATAACAAAAATATCGACCATTGACCATTTTCCCATGACTTCAGCAATTATATACAATCGCGTACTTTCTTTTTTTTGTCTGTGTGTACTGCCACGTTGTACCATAATAAGGATATAGGCAATCGTAATTATTTTTAGCAAAGGTAATAATACACTGGCTAAAAATATGACCAGTGCCAGCGGCCAATCACCATGCAACAAAAAGTGAATGACACCACTCATGATAGTGTCTGAACTTTCCTTGCCCAGCGAAGTAGTACGCATAATCGGTTCTGTATTTGCAGGGATGTAGAGAACAAATGCGCTGATCAACAGTGCCCAAGTACGGGTTATGCTGTTGTGCTTTCTATAATGCACATTAGAATCACAGCGAGGGCACGCCGCGTGGGCTTGGTGTGATAATCTTATAACCTGGCCACATGTATGACAACCTGCGAGGCCCTGGTCTTTTGCTCTAATAAAATTATTGCTCATGGCAATGTCTGTTCAGTTTTTTGCATTTTGTGTTGCTTGTCCAGGCGTTCCCAAAGTGCTCGCGGTTCGAGTGAGGAGCATGCAGCGGCATAAACAAAGATGAGAGCAATGAAAGCGAAAAGCCCTGTGCCGAGCAAAATGTCTGCTAGCATTGCAAGTTTTACCAGTGCGACGAGTATGCCAAGTAGGAAAACGTCCATCATTCCCCAGGGTAATAGACGACTTACCCAAACCAAAATCGGTTTTCTAAAAGGCCAGTTCAGTGAGTAGTAAATGGAGAGTAAGATGTAAAACAATCCAAAAATGATACAGCCGGGTATAAAAACGCTAGGTATCCATACTGCTGCGGCCAGTCCAGGGCTGCCTTGTTCTAAAAAAATTAAACCGGAACCTGTTAGTGTTGTTTTTTGTTCTATGCCTCTAATTGTGAGTGTCATTAGTGGATAGAGGTTGGCAACAATAAATAACATCATTGAAGCGATGATAAGTGCCAACGGTCTTTCTATAGCGTTTTTATGGTGTTTAAACAAGACGCTGCCACAGCATATGCAGCTGGCTACATTGCTAAGATTTAATTTCGATATATTTTGTAGCGCATCGCATTCATGGCAGATAACGAGAATATTAGATTGTTCTGTGGTTTCCACGCTACTCGGAATATTCGGTATATGTAGTGTCATTAATCATTTCAATAATCGGGTTTACGTTGTTATTTTTTATTTTGTTGGGGGTATATTGAACTCCCAGACTTGGACAGTATTCTAAAATAGAACAGCTGTCAAAAAAGAAACTTGAATTCAAATCAATAAATGCATAACTGGGATTTATTTAACCAGTATATTTTTGTGATATAGTTCTCTGGCTTTGTGAAATAGTGCTGCCATGTAAGTTTTCGTGTTGAAATTAACTTTTTATTTTTGATGGGGGCTGGAGGTAGTTTTTTAGTTAATACAGCTCTTTCCCTATAAAAAATAGCTCGTATAGCATTCGTAGTAGATTTACATATAGCAGGTTTTGCAGAAAAGATGGCCAGTCATTTTGTGAAAGCCGAAGTAAAATTACTCCCTTTTAAAAATCTTAAAAATGCAAAACTTTGGATCACAGATGTTTCTGTAGATGGTATGGGTTAGTTGCAACATTTAATGCGTAGTGAGCCAGGATTACAATAATTTAAGATGAATCGATTTAAAACTTATATAATTACTTTGTTAACTTTAATTATACTGTTAGTTAGTCAGAGCAGTTGGGCGGCAACGGCGTCGATTAATAGAAGCATTATTTCAGAAAATGAAACGATACTTTTGATCGTGAAAACTCAGGATATGTCGACAGACCAGATTAATCTGAGTGTACTCGAAACAGACTTTGAAATATTAGGCACTTCGCAAAGCAGCCGAATTCAACTTTTTAATGGTGGCAGATCATCAAACAAACAGTGGTCTATTACACTTGCGCCATTACGCAGCGGAACACTAATAATTCCGTCTCTTACTGTAGGTAACGAAACTACTAACGCACTAGAGGTATCGGTACAAAATTTTGATTCTGTAAGTGCAAATCAGAAAAATAAGGAAGTTTTTATTGAAGTTACACTGAGCAAAGATCGCGTTTATGTACAAGAACAAATTATATTCACAATAAAATTATTTTATAAGAATACTATACGTAGCGGCGCACTGACTTCTCCGAATATAGATAATACAGTCATTGAACGCTTGGGTGAGGACATTACTTATCAAGCAGAAAAAAATGGAAGACACTACTCCGTATTAGAGCGTCGTTTTGTTCTTTTTCCGCAAGAAAGTGGTAGCATGACAATCGCCCCCATCCGTTTTAGTGGTCAGGTTCAAGGCAGACAAGCACAGCGGCAATCCCTATTTAACGACCCGTTCAGCCCTACTCTGAAAAATTTTCGTACAAAAAGTACGTCTCAATCCATAACGATATTGCCAAGGCCTGCTGCTGCAATAGGAAAAAACTGGTTACCTGCTCAGAACTTGAAGTTAACAGAAAACATCAGTGAACAAAGCAACACGCTGACTGTTGGTCAACCCTTAACGCGTACGCTCACAATTACAGCCCAAGGTTTAAACAGTTCGCAGTTGCCTGAATTGTCACTGCCTGATTTTGAAAATGCTAAAAGTTACCGTGACCAGAAAAGCCAAAACAATCAAATAGGCAAGATGGGAATGACAGGAACCAGCCAGCAAAAAATCGCTGTGGTTCCTACTGCAGAGGGGCTATTACATCTTCCAGAAATAAAGGTTCCATGGTGGGATGTGGTCGAAAATCAGCAGCGCGTTGCAATACTCGCGGCTAGAACCATTATGGTTGAACCGAGCAATAATTTTACTGTTGAGCCTTTTAATACAGAGAGTGCACGATCTCTATTAACAGCAGAGCCGAAACAAACGACCTCTCCAGTATGGGTTATTGTATCTGGGTTCTTTTTTATTTTATGGTGTGTAACACTTTATTTATTGCTGAAAGAAAAACAAAACAGAAAACAAAAAAATCGGCAAAAAGAGAATCTTTTCGAAAACAGTCACTTCAAAAAACAACTGAGTGCAATAGAAAAAGCCTGTCATGAAAATAATATTGCAGCAGCCCATACGGCATTAATAATATGGGCAAAAACACGCTGGCCAGAAAGCCCACCTCAAAGCCTCGTTGCATTAGCCAATCATTCAGACCAATCTGATGTAATATCAGAACTGCAAAATATGGATCGTATTCTCTATTCAACAGAGAAAAAACCATGGAGTGGCCAACAGTTTTTAAATGCAATACGGACACTATTAAATCAAAAAATACCTTCCAATAACAAGCCAGCTATAAAAATACTTCCACCCTTGTATACACCAAAAATTTGAAACTCAGGTTTTCGAGGCATAGTTTCCTCCATCTTGTTCGTAATGATGTTCTTGCGTTCAGGCGAAAAGGGTAAGATCTAAATCTCAAACGCTATGGGTATATATAGGGTGTACTTAGCTTAGAAAGCTCAGTAGCTGCACGCAGCTATATTGGCGGTACCGTACCGTCGCAGCTACCAGCATTACTTGTTTTCAAAAAATAGTTTTGTCGCATCATCCGCAGGAAAGTATTGTTCAACCACGGTCTCTTCTGCGGTAACATCAATAGGCGTTCCAAAAGAAGAGAGTGTTGTAAATAATTTCAAGGAAACGTCTCCTATCTTGAATTCCACGTA
>QIKU01000156.1 GCA_003232015.1 Gammaproteobacteria bacterium | reverse complement strand
ATTAGTCATTCCAATGGTGAGCCAAATGCTTAAATCGAAAACTAATAAATATATGATTTTATTGTTAAATTCTGTTTTTTTGCTGGTTTTTAGCCATTCTCTGCTGGCTTCTGATTTAGCCAAAGAGAAGCGCTGGGCCGATCAAATCGTCGATAGCATTATGGTTGGTGAGGCTGTTTGGTTAGAAGACGGCAAAAATAAGTTTCTCGGCCTGTTTACAGAAGCGACCACCCCAAAAACCAAAGGGGGGCTTATCGTGGTGCATGGCATTGGGGTGCACCCTAACTGGCCGGACGTGATCCTGCCCATTCGCACCGAGTTACCCGATCATGGCTGGGCAACGCTCAGTATTCAAATGCCTGTTTTAGGCAATGACAAAACCAGCAAAGATTACATTCCATTACTCAAAGAAGTAAACAGCCGCTTTGATGCGGCGGTTCAATTTTTAAAGCAAAATAACATACAAAACATCGTTATTGCAGCCCATAGCATGGGAACAACCATGGCAAATCAATATCTAACAACAAAACCTGACCCTGCGGTGCGCGCCTATATTGCGATTAGTATGCCCAGCGACCCCAAGAGTAAAGAATTGAATAATGTAAAAAAACTGGGCGAGATTACGGAAATACCCGTACTCGATATTTATGGCAATCAGGATCTGGACTCGGTACTTCGGTTTTCTAAAAAGCGTTTAAAGGCAGGACTAAAGACGAATCCAAAGTACAAACAAATAATGATAAAAGGAGCTGACCACTTTTACCAAAGCAAAAGTGAACAGCTTGCAAAAATAATCCGCCTGTGGCTTTTAAAAAATGCGCCCGGTAAAGAAATAAAAAACTCTGCTGCAAGCAAGCAGGAGGCTTCACCCTCAAATAATTAATGCTATAAACTTAACTTAGGAAAATAAAATGCCATCATATATATTACTTGCACTACATGTACTTGCCGCCGTTATCTGGGTTGGGGGTATGTTTTTTGCTTATGTTGTTTTACGCCCCACGGCAGCAGAGCAACTCGAACCACCGGTTCGCCTTAAATTATGGGTGGGGGTGTTTGGCCGATTTTTCCCCTATGTATGGGCTGCGGTTATCTTACTTCCGCTAACCGGTTACATTATGGTGTTTGATTTTTATCAGGGCTTTGCAGACGCACCCCGATTTATCCATACAATGAACGGGCTGGGTATTGTAATGATTTTGCTTTATCTGCATGTTTTCTTTGCGCCTTATAAACGCCTTAAACAAGCCGTTGCCAGCGAAAATTGGCCAGAAGCAGGTAAAAAATTAAATCAGATCCGTATGCTGGTGGGGACAAATACCGTGCTGGGTTTAATTGTTGTTATTGTGGCTTCGGCTGGACGGTATATGTAACCCGTTAAACACACCCGATTATTAAAAATAATATCGGGTGCACTCAAACATTAAATCAATTATATATCGTCAATGGGGTATACAACCCGCTGACGACCAAAGGAAAGAGAGCTCCGCCTCCTCTTTGGAAACCCCAACGGTTTTGTGCCCGCCGCAAGCGAACGGGAAAACTAGATTTTAATTATTCTTAACAATTTTATTATGATACAAATCTTCAACCGGGAAAATCATCGTGTAATCATCCCAATTTAAATTACCATCAATTATTTCATACTTTAAAAATTCTGAAACTGATTTGTATTTATCATAATCTGGGTGCCCGTTTGTAAAAATAAATTTCGAAAAATCGATGCACTCATGATGACCATCATTAAATTCAATATCTAATATATGCCCTGTTTTATATTCTGCTGATTTAACCAATAGTTCTGACATTACGCACCCTTTGAGTAATATGTCTGGGAGTAATATGCTTTTTCTTTACAAAATAATCCACCCATTTCTCAATAATATCTTTTGCGTAAAAATTAACAAACTCTTCAAATTCTCTACGCTTGACTACATCTAACCCTCGACCTTTATCTTTGAGAACTATTTTTTTTATTCTCCCATTAAACAGGTATATTTCAGCTTTCGTTTCTTTGCCGTTGTATTTCCCATGGATATGTATTGGTTCATGCTCATTACTATAAAAAAATAACACAATTCCAAAATACTCATATATTTTAGGCATAGTTTGCTCCTTGCTTTTATGAAAAACTAAAATGCACGTTTTTTATAAATATTGCAAGCTACTTAATCACAAACCTTGCTTATTCAGAATATAAAGATAAAATTAAGAGCTCTTACTTCCTATGTTTCTTAATCAGCTCATAAGCCGCTTTAATTTCCTGGGTCTTCTCGGTTGCCATTTTCACCATTTCTTCGGGCATTCCTTTAGAAACTAATTTATCAGGATGATGCTGATTCATTAAACGCCGGTAGGACTTTTTCACTTCCGCATCGGTTGATGACTCGGATACATTTAACATTCCATAAGCATCTTTTAGCATATCACGTGTTGGCGCTTGCTGATAACCCTGCCCACTACCCTGATGGAAACTGCGTTGTGAACGCACCATATCATCAAGCTGCTGAAACTTAATGGATGAAAAACCTAAAGTAAGTGTAATATGCTTAAGTAATTCTTTTTCTTTTGGGTGCATCAACCCGTCTGCATAGGCCGCATGCAATAGCACTTCGACAAACATTTGTAACAGCGTGGCATGACGACGGCATTCCTGTTTAAACTGGTGTAATACGCCGTCTAAATCAAAATCATTTTGCTTGCCCTGATTAAATAATTCAATAGCAACTTTCTTTTGCTGCTCATCGAGTGACATTTGTTGCATCATTGTACGTGCCACTTCTATTTCGTCAGAGGTAACGCGCCCATCGGCTTTAGCAACGTTCCCCATAACTGAAAAGACGGCACTAAAAAAAGCAAGTTGGGTGCGTTCCTGTGCCTGATAACCTAGCCCATCAAAATCCTGCTTCATACCTTTGTCAAACTGATGTCCAAAGGCGGCACCCATGACAGCACCTAACGGCCCACCCATTAAAAAACCAAAACCACCACCGACTATTTTTCCCCACCAGGACATATTAATACCTTATTTCAGTTAAAACTTAAGCCTTACTCGACAACCAGAACCACCAAACTATCATTCCTATCAGTATAAAACCACTCACATTAACAATTATATCCATTATAAATCGTCACCTCCAGGTTTAAAAAAACGCAAACGATTTGCATTGCTAACCACGGTAACCGATGACATAGCCATTGCTGCACCGGCTATCATTGGATTTAACAGCACGCCAATTAACGGAAATAATAAACCCGCGGCAACAGGAATACCTAAAGTATTATAAATAAAGGCACCGAACAAGTTCTGCCAGATATTTTTAATCGTTGCATTGGATATTTGAATGGCATCCATAACACTATTTAATGAACCGCGCATTAGCGCAATGTCTGCGCTTTCTATTGCCACATCGGTGCCGGTGCCAATCGCAAAGCCCACATCAGCTTGCGCCAGAGCAGGGGCATCATTAATACCATCACCCACCATTGCAACTATTTTACCTTGCTGCTGTAACTCGATTATTTTTGCCTGTTTGTCTGCTGGTAAAATTTCTGCGATAACTTCATCAATACCCACTTGTTTGGCGATAACATCGGCAGTTCGTTGATGGTCACCTGTCAGCATTATCACCTTTAAGCCTGCTTGATGGAATCGTTGAATTGCCTTTTTCGAATCTTCTTTAATCGGATCGGCAATGCCTAATAAACCCAATAATTCATTTTCGCGGGCAACAAAAACCGGGGTTTGTGCCTGTTCAGTCAAATCTATAATTTCCTGCTGCCAGCTTGACAGAGCTATATTTTCTCTGCGCATTAGCTTTTCATTACCCAGAAAAATAACATCACCCTTTACTTTCGCCTTTATTCCAAAGCCTTCTATCGCCTCGAAATTTTCAACCGTTAACAATTCCAGCCCTTCGGCCACCGCCTTTTCCAGTACAGCCTGAGCCAAAGGATGTTCTGAGCCTGCTTCCAAACTGGCGGTTAATTGTAAAAGTTCCGAAGAATTTAATTTTCCAGCCGGTAGTATCTGCAACAGTTCAGGCTTACCCAGGGTAACCGTGCCGGTTTTATCAAGCACAATGGTGTCAATTTTACCTGCCATCTGTAATGCATCGCCGTTGCGGATTAAAATACCATGCTCGGCGGCCTTGCCTACACCCACCATAATTGAAATGGGGGTTGCCAGGCCCAAAGCACAGGGGCAGGCAATAATTAACACGGTCATCAAGGCAACAACAGCATAACCGACGGGTAAGCCAGAAAAATTAAACCAGATTAAAAAGGCGACAACAGCAATAATCATCACCGTTGGCACAAAATAGGATGATATTTTATCGGCCAGCCGCCCAATCGCCGGCTTTGAATTTTGTGCCTTGCGCACCAGCTCGATAATTTGCGCAAGCGCGGTGTCCTTGCCGATTTTTTTAGTTTGAAATAAAAATGAACCGCGTGTATTTAACGTACCGCCAATGACCTTATCACCACGTTGCTTGCTAACGGGTAATGGCTCACCGGTCAACATGGATTCATCGACACTC
>QIKU01000141.1 GCA_003232015.1 Gammaproteobacteria bacterium | reverse complement strand
GCCCCGGTGGTTGGGGGGTATTGTTACGTTTTGGTGACCAGGAAAAAAAATTATATGGCGGCGAAAGCGACACAACCAACAACCGAATGGAATTAATGGCAGCCATTAAAGGTTTACAAGCCTTAAACCGGTCAGCCAAAATCACATTAACAACAGATTCAAAATATGTAATGCAGGGTATAACAGAATGGATAATTAACTGGAAAAAAAGGGGCTGGAAAACCGCGAATAAAAAGCCGGTTAAAAATGTCGACCTGTGGCAAGTTTTAGATAAAGAAATCCAGCAGCATAATGTTGAATGGAAATGGGTGAAAGGGCATTCCGGTCACCGCGAAAACGAAATTGCAGACGGTCTGGCAAATCAGGGTATTGATGAACTTTAAATGAGTTAGCTGTAATGAGAGATATACCTTATCACTCACCCCAACCTACAGTGTAGAGTTCAGAGTTAATAATTACAGAGAAGCACATGCGCAGAATAGTACTCGATACAGAAACAACCGGCCTTGAACCCTCGCAAGGGCACCGTATTATTGAAATAGGTTGCGTTGAACTGGTTAACCGCCGTTTAACCAACAACAACTTCCATCAATATATACAACCCGAACGCGACATTGATGAAGGCGCACAGGAAGTGCACGGCATTACAGCCGAATTTCTTGAAGACAAACCGGTCATGGCCGATGTGGTCGAAGACTTTGTAAACTACATTCGCGGTGCTGAACTTATTATTCACAATGCTCCGTTTGATGTGGGCTTTTTAAATAAAGAGTTCGAACTGCATGCAAAAGCAACTAAAATAAAAGCCTATAAAATAGAAGATCTTTGCACCGTACTCGATACGCTTGCACTTGCTCGCAAAATGCACCCGGGGCAAAAAAATTCTCTGGACGCATTATGTAAACGCTACCATATAGACAACTCCTCTCGTACCTTACACGGTGCATTACTCGATGCCGAGATTTTGGCAGATACATATTTAGCAATGACCGGCGGGCAGGGCAGCCTGTCATTGGGCGGTGAGGATGAGTCAAATGATGGATTGAATACCATCAAACAACAAAAAGTTTCAGCCAACCGGCCAGCGTTAAAAGTTATTCGGGCAAACAGTGACGAGCTGGATGCTCATCAACAGCGATTAACTGATCTGGATAAAGCGAGTGATGGGGAGTGTGTTTGGAATAAGTAATACGATTTATTTTTCTTGTAACTGTTCTGGTCACAAGCTCAGAGATAAAAACCTTTGGCATGATCTATATCAATTTATTGAGGGGTAGGCTTTAAGTTTATCCTGTTAACCTGTTGTGTTTCTCTCCCGTTTTCAGCCACTTGTTCTATAATATAAGTATATAGAATTTGATATTTATCAAGAGTGTGAGGTTATCTATGAAAACAAAAACAACCGGCGCTACCGACAATGTGAAACAGACGTCCACACAGAAAAAAGAATTGGCTGCATACGAAACACTCCGGCTGGAGGTAAAGAAAATATTGGACAAATTTATTGATAGCATTAGTGCAGAGGAAATAGGTAAAGCAGTTGAAGATGCAGGGCAGCGTTTAAAAAAAACGGGAGAGTATACTCAGGAATCGGTTAACAAAGTAACCGATAGTTTAAAAAAGGATTTATTAAGTAGCTATAAAACAACCGAAACACAGCTGGAAGGACTTGCTGGTTCAGCCGGCATTATTTTTGATATATTTCGCGACAAAAGTGGTGAGATTATTTCGATGGCAGCTAAAGCTATGGGCGAATGGAGCCAGCAATTTGGTGACAAGCTGGATGATATGCTAGTTTATCACAGCGGGGAGACTACCCATGGTGGTACTTTTATGTGTACAGCCTGTGGCCAGACACTAACCTTAAAGAAACCAGGCCACTTGCCGCCCTGTCCTAAATGTCATAAGCCTGAATTTAGACGTGCTTGATGGTTTATGCCCTTTATGAATAGCGAGCTAAAAAACTAACCTGAATATCATAGAGCCTAATAAATACCAATGTTCAAATCATGGCGCGAACATTCTCAGCTAGTCGGCCGATTACGGCAGATTCTTCGTGTGCTAGCACACCATGGTTTTTATAAAATACTGAAACGTCTTTCCTTGCATCGTCGGCTTTCTATACTTGAACGTTTCCGTTATACCCGCCGTCACCAGCAAGAAGATATGGAGGCGGCTATTCATTTACGCCAGGCTTGCGAAGAGTTGGGGCCGACTTTTGTAGAGTTTGGTCAGCTCCTCAGTGGCCGGTCTGATTTGTTGCCGGAACCTTATATTAAGGAACTCAATCAGTTATTAGCACATACTCGCCCTGAACAATGGAAAACTATAAAGCCTGTTCTTGATGAGGAGCTGGTTGATTATAAACGTGCCTTTAAAAAAATTGAACAGCAGGCATTGGCAGCGGGTAGCATTGCCCAGATCCACAAGGGTACTCTCAAAACGGGTGACGAAAAATTAGTACTTAAGATACAACGCCCAGGAATTAAAAAAGTAATGGCTTCCGATCTTGTTGTGTTGCGCCTGCTGGCACATATGGCAGAGAAGTATATCCCCGAGAGTCGGTCTTTGAACCTTGTTAATATGGTTGAAGAGCTGGCTGTTTGCACTCAGCGGGAACAGGACTTTATTTTAGAAGCAGCAAATACAGTCCGTTTCTCCCGAGCTTTTGATAATGATCCTGTTATTCATGCTCCCAGAATTTATTGGGAGTGGACCACGCCCAAGGTTTTGGCGATGGAATATATTGATGGTATTCCTGTTGATGATGTATCGCACATGCGACAGGCGGGAGTTGACTTGCCTCTACTGGCGCAGTCTTTGTTACATGCATTCTTTGAGCAGGTTTTTCATTTTGGCTTTTTCCATGCTGATCCCCATGCAGGTAATTTTCTGGTGCACCTGGATAACCGGGTTACTGTTATTGATTTTGGCCTGGTGGGGCAGGTATCGTTGAGAGAGCGCGAAACTTTGGCTGAGCTATTCCAGGCCACCATGGAAGAAGATTATGAAAATGTGGCTAAGCTGTGGCTTGATATTTGTCATGCAGGAATAGACGTTGACCGTGTTGCATTTCAACGTGATTTGGAACCAATTCTACGCAGGCAAATGAGCTTACCCTTTACTCGTATTCGTCTTGGCGATATGTTTTTACAAATGATACAGAACGGTGGTCGCCATGGATTAAAGTTGCCCGGTGAATTGTTTCTGTTATTCCGTACTTTTGCAGAATTTGAAAGCCTGCTGCATCTGATCGATCCGAACTTTAATGTGATTGACTATAGTCATCAATATATTCAGGAACAAGAAAAAGTTCAACGTGAGCCTGCTCGTATTGCACAGGCAACAGGAGACGAACTTAAGAAGCTGGCTGGTACGGCCTGGCGATTGCCGGCAGAGCTGGAAGAAGTGCTAAAGAAGATGGCATCCGATAAATTTTCCGTTGATTTTGTTCACAAGGGGCTGGATTTTCTGATTGGTGAACTGGATCGTTCCAGCAACCGTATCACGATGGGGCTTATAATTGCTGCGCTAATTATTGGTTCCAGCCTGATTATTCTGGCCGGAACTGGGCCACTGTTATGGGGGCTGCCCATCTTTGGGTTAACTGGCTTTACTGTTGCCTTTGTTTTCGGCGCAATTCTTGTTGTGTTGGTGCTGCGCTCCGGAAAATATTGAAGTGTGTAGTAGCTCAGACCCGATCTGACAGTTACCCGTTTTTTAGGGTGTCTGTTAGTTTATATTTGAGCTACTACAACTAATGTCTATTGACTCGAGATCGGCTCATATGTGTTAGCTGCTTTTATATACAACACTTCTGTGAGCAACTTTCACAACTATAACAATAAGCTCTGTTTCCTGAATTTCGTAAACAATGCGATACACGCCTTGTCTTACGCGATAACGTTCCTGGCCTGAGAGCTTGATACATCCCTCTGCCCTTGGGTCAGAGCAGAGGAGTTCTACGCATTTTAAAATGCGTTTTATATCTATTTTGGGGATGTTACGGAGGTCTTTCGTTACAGATTTCTTAAATACAAGGCTATATTTTGCCATGTGATTTTAAATCCTCTAGTAACTCCTCATAACTCAATGTTGATTCATTAGCTCTTTGTGAAAATGCTTTTAAATCTTCCTGATCTTCACTCAAAGCAACTCGAACAGCCTCGTTAACCACCTCGGATACAGATTGGTGGGTTGTTGCGGCTTTAATTCTAAGTGCTTGATGAATCTCCGCTTCAAAGTAAACCGTAGATCTTTTTGATAATTCGCTCATATGACTATACCTCGCTTACATAAAGAATAGCGCTATAACGTTGTAGCGTCAAGGTGTTTTTTTACAGCTAACAAAGCTGTATTAGACCAATACAGTTTAGGGCTGAAATAAGGCCCATCCACTCACTTAACATTTTAAGGAGAAAAAGTCATATGGAAAACACGTAATATTTTTGCAGTGTAATAGCTGCGGTTTAAGCTCGTCCAGAAAAAAGCACTCTTATAAAAAAGAGCGCTGCCCATCATGAATTAAAAAAGATATTTTCTTATATTAGGTGTTCCGGGCTTGTCCAACAATAGGATAAGAT
>QIKU01000066.1 GCA_003232015.1 Gammaproteobacteria bacterium | reverse complement strand
GATACCTTTGGTACCCATACCGGCTTCGGTTAAACCAAGGTGTAAGGGGTAATCACACTTGCTGGCCAGATCCTGATAAACAGAAATTAAATCCTGCACACCGCTCATTTTACAGGAGAGGATAATTTTATTTTTGTCTAAACCAAACTGCACGGCTTGTTCGGCACTTTCCAATGCAGAAGAAACAACCGCATGATGCATAAGCTGAGTATTATCCAGTGGCGTAGCTGATTTTGAATTTTCATCCATTAGCCGTGCCAGTAAGGCTTGATCCAGGCTGCCCCAGTTCACCCCAATGCGTACCGGTTTGTTATAGCGGCAAGCCACTTCAATCATACTGGCAAACTGGTCATCACGTTTTTTACCTTTGCCGACGTTACCCGGGTTAATACGGTATTTATCCAGCGCTTCGGCGCAGGCCGGTTCAGATTCCAGTAATTTGTGGCCATTAAAATGAAAGTCACCCACCAGTGGAACATCGCAATCCTGTGCCAGCAGTTTGTCTTTGATAACAGGGACGGCTTTTGCCGCTTCACCGGTATTGACTGTGAGTCGGACAAGTTCGGAACCGGCCTGTGCCAGCTCAAGTATTTGTTTAACGCTGTCAGCTATCTGGGTGGTATCCGTATTTGTCATGGACTGCACTGCAACAGGGTGTTCCGAGCCTATAAAAACATTGCCGACTTGTACAGTTTTTGTTGTGTGGGGCATTGCTGACATGAGGTTATTTCCCTGGAATTTGTATGAGCTTCATTTTAGCACTTTGCGTGACGACAGTTAACAGTTCCTGTTAGTGAATGCTTTAAATAAACAGATAAAAAGCCGTAAATTTTTTGGGTTAAAGCGAAGTGAATAATGATATAATGCAGCGATAACAAGCTTGTAATAAGCATTGTGACAGAATCATTGTAATAAAATCATTAAGTTTTGAGGAAGTGTATGTCTAAATCATCAGAAGCAAGCAAGTTAACCTTAGCTGAACAAGCCGATCGTCATGCTTTGTATCAGGACTCGGTGCAGGCTCCAGAGGCCGAAGTCGATTTTTTTGAGACGACATTTAAAGCCCTGCGTAACCGTGATGCAGTTTCTATTCGTGAAGACTTTTGTGGTACGGCTTATCTTGCTACAGAGTGGTGTAAAGGTCATCCTGAACGTACCGCCATTGGTGTTGATTACGATGAAGAAACCCTCGAGTGGGGACGTAAACATAATCTTGAAGCGGCTGGTGAAGATGTTGCAAAACGGGTGACTTTATACAAGGAAGATGTACGCAATGTCTCAGACGAGAAAGTCGATATCACCTGTGCTTTTAATTTTAGTTATTGTATTTTTGAAACCCGTGATGAATTACGCGATTATTTTACAAAAACACAAAAGGGTTTAAAGGATGACGGTATTCTTATTCTGGATCTTTTTGGTGGTACGGAATGTGAGGATGTATTAGAAGAAGAAACGGAACTTGAAGACCATCCAGCTACGTATATTTGGGAACATGTTTCATTTAATCCTATCGATGCTCATATGGCTTGCGCAATTCATTTTGAATTTGACGATGGCTCACGATTAGACAATGCCTTTAAATATGAATGGCGCCATTGGTCGATTCCTGAAATTAAAGAATTACTACTGGAATCAGGGTATAAAAATGTACGCGTTTATTGGGAAGAATACATTGATGCCGACGATGACGACGACGAACTCGAAGGCACGGGCAACTATTACGAAACTTCCGAAGTTGAAAATCAGGAATCATGGATGATTTATCTGGTGGCGGAAAAGTAAAGTTGGGTTTAATCTAATTTCCCCGTCCGCTTGCGGTGGGAAATTAGATTAAATTTTAAACTGCATGACTAATTGTTGCAGTTCGTTGGCCAGTTGGCTTAGTTCGGTGCTGGATGCTGTGGTACGTTCCGATCCCTTTGTTGTATTTTCTGATATATCACGAATTTTTTCAATGTTCTTGTTTATTTCGTCGGTGACAGCGCTTTGTTCATCCGCTGCGCTGGCAATGGCTGTATTCATTTCCGTTATTTTTTGAATAGATTGCGTAATGGTTGCAAGTGCTTCGCCAGCACTTGCCGCATTGTCGACGCTGGACTGGGTGTGTTCTTTACTATTGTCCATTTCAATTACTGCGTGTTTCATTTCAGATTGTAGTTCAGAAATCATATTTTCAATTTCACCGGCCGATTCCTGTGTCCGGCTTGCAAGTGAACGAACTTCGTCGGCGACCACGGCAAAGCCTCGACCCTGTTCACCGGCGCGTGCGGCTTCAATGGCTGCGTTGAGGGCGAGCAAGTTAGTTTGTTCTGCAATCCCTTTAATCACATCCATGACAGCCCCAATACTTTCGCTCTTTGTATTAAGCGAAGTGATGACTTCTGCAATACGTTTATTTTGTTGTGCCAGTGTATCAATCGAATTAATGGTGGATTCAACAACGCGTCGGCCATGATGTGCCTGTTCATCGGCTTTTTCGGCAGCCGTTGCTGCCTGACTTGCGTTATTAGCTACTTCCTGAACCGTCGCCGTCATTTCGTTAATCGCCGTTGCAACCTGATCTATTTCATTAAACTGCTGTTCAATGTCAGTGGAAGTTTTTTCTGTTATTAAAGTCATTTCCTGTGATGCATTACTTAGCATAGTGGTTGACGATGAAACTTTACTCATACTGCTTCTGAATTTGCCCAGCATGCTGTTGAGTAGTTTTGCAATATGGCCGAATTCATAGGTTGAGCTAACAGGAATGTTATAAGTCAGGTCTGACTCTTTCTCTATATGCTGAATGGTTTTATCCAGTTTTGTGAGAGGTCTAATTAAACGCAGTGAAAAGGTGCTACCTAGAATAATAGCTAATGCAACCATAACACCAACGACTATCATGGAGGTAAGTAATAATGTATTCGACAAATTTTCATTTGCGATAAACGCTTCTTTAGTTGTTAAGCTACTTAAAATAGCCCACTGGAGCCCAAATGCTTTCATAGGTGCATAGGCATAAAGAGAGGGCTGGTTGAATACGTTATTTTCAATTAATACACCTGACTTGCCTTGCAGAGCAAGCTCTACTGCTTTACCTTTTACTGGCAAGAGGCCTATGGTGTTATTCTGCTTTTGTATCTGGTTTTGAGTTTGGGTACCTATACCGGCTTTATCAATTAATGAAAAGAATAAACTTTTATCTTCAATTAAAAGTCGGCTGGTATTAAGTATTTTTTTATTTTTGCCGACCAGAAATATATCACCGGTTTTGCCTAAACCAATTGATGCCCATTGCTGGTGGCTGGATATAATTTCATTCAGCATCGCTGGCTTGATTTTAATGATCAGGGTTCCTAATATTTCAAAGGCATCATCTTCTTCTAAGTCCTGAATGGGGGAAATAATAAAAGCAGCTTGTTGGTTAAAGTCACCCAAGTGTGAACTAAAGTTGGTCATCATTGAAAAATTGGCATCCTGAGATTTCATGGCCTTTTGGTATGCCTGACCCAAGTTGGTATCCTTAAATGGGCCATTGAATAGGTTGGTTGCAAATTCAATGTTCTTTTGTGTACTGTAAACCACATAGCCATTGGCATCGACTAATAAAATATCAGCAACCGCCAATTTTTTATAAAAGCCAAATAAGGTATCGTAATTTTCGTTGTGCTTGCTGGCCAGAGTGGTTTCATTATCCGGGTCTCGTAAGTTATATTTTTCGCCAAAGGGGCTTTCATTCAGGAGGATAAAGGCATGCTGTTGTAGAACGCTGGCATCGTCCAGTTGAGCAACAAAAGAGGTGGCTGTTGTAAATTCACTGCTATTGTATTTTTTAAATTCTTTAGCAAAGATAGTTTGGTAAAAGTTAATCAGTTCTGCTCTTTTTTCTGCAATATCATCTGCTGCCTGTCTTTTGTCTGTTTGAAACCCGATGCTTAGCCCCTGAATACTGGAGACGGTGCCAGGGTCAACTGAATAGTTAAGTATTTGCTTTTTCAGATTATCAATATACATCTGAACCTGAATTTTTTTTACTTCACGCAATGAAACCAGACGTGCATTTACCTGGGTTTTGATGGCCTTATAGGTGGCTGAGTCTGTTTGTGTGTAAGTGACGGCACTACTGATAACAAGTGGGATAGCGGTGAGTAGTGTAAAGGTAATCAGTAATTTTGTTTTTATGCTGCTGAGTTTTAGATCCAATTTCATGCCTTAACCCTTCTTTGAATAATACGTGATCCTTCACTATATCGGTAAAGATTGGTTAAACTTTAGGCGTTATAAGTTTTGTTTATTCTAATTATTTGTTTTTTTTACTGCGGTATAAGGACTGTGACGGGTTCGATCATGGTCATGCATGCGGTATTGCACAAAATCACTGGCATGCTCAAAGTGCATAAAAGGATTGCCTTCTATTTCTTCATGCATACTGCATGTTTCCTTAACGGCGTAATTGTGCCCCTGCAGGATCAGGGTGGATGCGGGTAATTCTTTGCCCATTTTCTTTAAAGTAGTGTACATTTGTTGTGGGTCGCCACCGGGTAGATCGCAGCGGCCGCAGCCAAATACAAACAGGGTGTCACCGGTGATAAGGTCATTGTTTACCTTATAG
>QIKU01000212.1 GCA_003232015.1 Gammaproteobacteria bacterium | reverse complement strand
AACTAGGATGACACGATGACTACAAAAAAACAAAACAGCTCCGTTTCACAAAAAGAACGTCGAAAGTTTCTTATTGGTGCTACAACAGTGGTCGGTGCCATTGGTGCATCAGGGGTGCTTATCCCTTTTGTTGCCTCAATGAACCCAAGTGCCCGCGCACGTAGCTTAGGTGCACCCATAAAATTTGATATTAGCAAACTAACACCAGGGCAACAGGTAACTTTACTTTGGCAGGGTAAACCAATCTGGGTGCTGCGCCGTACCCCTGAAATGTTAGTGCGATTAACAGATGCCGGTTTGTTAGAAAGATTAAGTGACCCTGATTCACAGGTTAAGTCACAACAGCCTGCTTATATAACAAATACAGACCGCGCTACACGCTCAGAGTATTTTGTTACGATAGCTTTATGCACGCATTTAGGCTGTATTCCTAATTTCAGACCCGAACTAGCTCCTGCAGATTTAGGCTCTGACTGGTTAGGGGGTTATTATTGCCCTTGCCATGGTTCGCTTTTTGATTTTGCCGGACGTGTATTCAAGTACGTACCTGCACCGACAAATTTAGTCATACCCCCGTATCAGTATTTAACGGATACAGTCATCGAAATTGGAACCAGTCCACCCGCGTGATGGCTTTTATTCAAGTGGCTCAAATTTTATTTTAAAACTACTAACTGGGATATAAAAAAGGAAAAATAATGGACGTATTAATTGTTGCAACAAAAAACTGTGCTCATTATCGAAATATGTCAAAGGAGCTGGATGTTCTAGGTATTGCGCACCGTATTGTTTATGTTGAAGATGATGCAGAGCTTTGTCAGCAACTGGGTATAAGGCACTCACCCAATCTAGTTATTGATGGTGAAGTAATCTTCCGCAAACAACCTGGCGAAGATGAACTGCGTACTGTATTTAGTGCTAAATTAGCCGAAGGATAAAAAATGTCTATTGATAACAAAAAAGTTGACCATGCTATACCGACTGAGCAGCACGACCCTGTTTGTGGTATGACGGTGACGGATGAAAACAAATTGCACGTTGAACATAAAAATAAAACCTACCGGTTTTGTTCAGAGCATTGTTTACATAAATTTGAGAAAAATCCGCAAGAATATTTAGATAAAAAAACGCAATCAGAATCAGCCGACAATGCCGATGATGACGCAACCTATACCTGCCCAATGCATCCGGAAGTTGAACAGCAAGGGCCAGGCGCCTGCCCTAAGTGTGGCATGGCTCTGGAGCCTAAGGGAGTTCCGGTTGTTGCAACAAAAACACAATACACCTGTCCTATGCACCCTGAAATTATTCAGGATGAGCCGGGTGCCTGCCCTAAATGCGGGATGGCACTGGAAGCAACTACAGTAGAGGCGGATGAGGACACCAGCGAACTGGACTATATGAGCCGGCGCTTTTGGGTTAGTGCAATATTTGCTATTCCTGTGTTGTTCAGTGCTATGGCCGCGGAGTTCTGGCCAGAAGCAATGGCGGAGATAATCGATCCTAACCTGCGGCAGTGGATTGAAATGATTGTTTCCGCGCCCGTTATCATCTGGGGTGGCTGGATATTTTATGTGCGAGCCATACAGTCTGTTATTACCCGCAACCTGAATATGTTTACCCTGATTGGGCTCGGTGTCTCGGTTGCCTTTACCTATAGTGTTATTGCGACCGTTGCCTCTGGTATTTTCCCACCTGAAGTGTTCAACGATGTGGGTGTGGTGCCAGTTTATTTTGAGGCAGCAGCCGTTATTACCACATTAATTTTGCTAGGTCAGGTACTCGAATTACGGGCGCGCAGTCAGACCAATGCGGCGATTAAATTATTACTGGGGCTGGCACCAAAGACTGCACGCATCGTTCGTGCGGATGGCAGCGAAGAAGATATTCCAATGGAACATGTACAAGTTGGCGACACACTACGCATACGCCCCGGTGAGAAAGTGCCCGTGGATGGTGTGGTCATTGAAGGTAACAGCAATGTGGATGAATCCATGGTTACCGGTGAACCCATCCCAGTAGAAAAAATGGCCGGAGAACGCCTGATTGGTGCCACAGTAAATGGTACTGGCAGTTTGTTAATGAAAGCAGAAAAAGTGGGTGCAGACACATTACTATCACAAATCGTACAAATGGTGGCCGATGCTCAGCGTTCTCGTGCGCCGATTCAGAAGTTAGTGGATCAGGTATCCGGTTACTTTGTGCCAGTTGTCGTCGTGATTGCAGTTATCACCTTTATCGTGTGGAGCCTGTGGGGCCCAGAACCCGCTATCGCCTATGCCGTGATTAATTCAGTTGCGGTATTAATCATTGCCTGTCCCTGTGCATTGGGTCTGGCAACGCCGATGTCGATTATGGTGGGTACAGGCCGCGGTGCAATGATGGGTGTTTTGTTTAAAAACGCCGAGGCGCTGGAAGTATTGAGAAAAGTAGATACTCTGGTCGTGGATAAAACCGGCACACTCACCGAGGGTAAACCCCGACTGGTTGCCGTGCAGGCAGAGTCAGGTTTTGAAGAAGATGTGATTTTACGAATGGCAGCCAGTCTTGAAAAAGCCAGTGAACATCCGTTGGCAGAAGCGATAGTAAAAGGTGCAACGGATAGAGGCATTGAATTGACACAGACAGACGACTTCCAGTCTGAAACAGGTATGGGTGTCACCGGCAACGTTGAAGGGAAAAGGGTGGCACTGGGTAATATTACCTTAATGAAAAGCCTGAATATTGATGTTGGCAACTTGCCACAAATAGCCGATGTACAACGCGCCGAAGGCCAGACCGTGATGTTACTTGCCATCGACAATAAAGCAGCGGGGTTAATTGGTGTTGCCGATCCCATTAAGGAAACAACACCTCAGGCCATTGCAGACTTGCATAAAGAAGGCGTTGAAGTGGTAATGCTGACGGGCGACAACCGTACCACGGCTCAGGCTGTAGCCGATAAACTGAATATTGATCGCGTCGAAGCCGAAGTGTTGCCCGATCAAAAAGCCAGCATCGTTAAACAGTTACAGGACATGGGTAAAATTGTTGCCATGGCCGGTGACGGCATCAACGATGCACCAGCTCTGGCTCAGGCACAGGTGGGTATAGCAATGGGAACCGGTACCGATGTAGCGATGGAAAGTGCAGGCGTTACTTTAGTAAAAGGTGACCTTACCGGTATTGTGCGTGCTCGACGTTTAAGTCGAGCCACCATGCGCAATATTCGCCAGAATTTATTCTTTGCTTTTATCTACAATACCGCAGGCGTGCCCGTTGCGGCGGGTATTTTGTACCCGGTATTTGGCATATTGCTATCGCCTATCATTGCAGCAGCAGCGATGAGCTTTAGCTCAGTGTCAGTTATTACCAATGCTTTACGTTTGAGGAATACAAAAATCTAATCATCTTTAACTTACATTAATCAGGAATAAGACAATGATGTCAACGAATGGAAGTATGTGGTTTGGTGGAGGTTTTATGTGGATTTTCTGGATACTTTTGTTTGTTATTCTGGTTTGGGTTGTTAAAGCTGTAATGACTGACTCGGCATCAAAAAATACTAATGTGGATGAGAGTCCATTAGAAATCTTAAAGAAACGCTATGCGCGTGGAGAAATTGAAGAGGATGAATATATTCGCCGCCGCAATGAATTAGAGAAAAAGTGAATCTATAAATGGCTGACTGGCTCATATTTATAATTTTTGCGCTGCTCTTTTATTTTATGATGCGCCATGGTTGTGGTGCCCATGTGGTACATGGTCGTCACAACAAAAAGGAAGATAAAAAACATATTGACCCTGTTTGCGGAAAACAGGTCGATATAAAAAAAGGCTATGGAAAAATGCATAAGGGCATTTTGCACCGTTTTTGCTCCCGCAACTGTCTGGATCAGTTTGAAATTGAACCCGACAAATATATAAAAAATCAACGCAGTGATGGAGGTGACAAATGAGTACACGACTTTCACTAACAGCAGTAGGGCATGCCACCAGCTTGTTCATTGCAATCAGTTATTCGCTGTGCGTGGCCTTTGATTTGTTATTCCCTCAATACAGCATGTATCAGGCCTGGGAAAAGTTACTGCCCGGCTTTACCTGGCTAAGCTGGCCAGGCTTTTTTATTGGTTTGGTTGAAGCCTATGGCTATGGCTGGTTCTTCGCTTTGGTCTGGACACCGCTGTATAACGTCTTTTCGGCTCGAAGTGAGCAAGCCTGATACTTAATAGTGGGGGTCAGGTTAGTAAATTTTAATGACTAGTTTCTCTTATCCCGAGTTCAGGTTAATATAGCTTTTGTGATGAAATGGTTGAAAATATCAAACAACATACGGGCATTAGTGATTTTATTCATCGTATTGTTGCTGGCAGCACTTGTATATAAAGTTTACGAGTCATCACGCATTGCTGAAAGCGAAAGAAAAACGATTGCATTAGAACTGGCCTCCCTGCCACTCGAACAGCCTGTTGATTACGTGCAACAGGTTAAACCTGTTTTAGAGCGGCGCTGCATTGTTTGCCATGGTTGTTATGATGCCCCCTGTCAGTTAAAACTGTCATCAATTGAAGGATTGCAACGGGGAGCCAGTGACATTCGTGTTTATGAACCCAGGCGCATTGAAAGCATACCGCCGACTCGTTTGTTTGTTGATGCGAAAAGTACGCAGGAGTGGCGTTCACGTGGCTTTTA
>QIKU01000069.1 GCA_003232015.1 Gammaproteobacteria bacterium | reverse complement strand
GGGCATAGTTCACCGAGTAGTCCACCTTACGACAGAACTTGCCTGCCATGTGCGGGTAGTTTTTATCAAATTGCTTAACAATAAAATCAGCGTGTTTGGTGTTCTTGGCGAAGACGATGGTTTTACCCAACTTGTCGCCGCCCTCTACCTTGATGCCATTTTCCATCAGGTGCATCAGTACCTTGTTGACGGTATCGATGTTAAACAGCCACTGATTTAATGCCGCAGAACCGATCTCCTG
This sequence comes from Gammaproteobacteria bacterium, assembly GCA_003232015.1. The sequence goes on along the minus strand of QIKU01000069.1, from coordinate 4,479 downwards.
CTTGAGTGTGCCGTCGTCATCATAAAACTGTTCCTGTAATTCGTACTCTTCCTGCTCTTCCTCAGATAGCTCTTTATACTTGATACCTTCACGCTGGAATTTTAACGGCACTGATATCGCTCTGGGTGGCACAAGGAATTCATCTTTTACTGCCTGTTCCAGTTCATAGGAATAGGTCGGCTGGTAGTTATCCAGTTCAAATAACCTGTAGGTATTGCGATCAACCTCACCCCTTGGTGTTGCGGTTAAACCTAATAATAGGGAATCGAAGTAATCAAATATGGCACCGTATTTCTGATAGACCGAGCGATGGGCTTCATCAATAATAATTAAATCAAAGTGGGCAACGCTGAAAATCTCTTTCTGATCTTTTTTAGTGCCGTCTATGCAGTTAAGCATGGTGGGATAAGTGGAAAATAGCACCCGTGCATCTTCCTGCTTTTTATCCAACAGGCTGGCAACGGTTACGTGTGGCAAGTGTATATTAAATTCTCTCTTGGCCTGATTCACCAAGGCGACTCTATCGGCAAGAAATAATATTTTCCTTGCCCAGTTCGCCCGCATCAGCATATCCACCAGGGCAATCGATAATCTTGTCTTACCGGTTCCCGTTGCCATCACGATCAAACTCTTGCGCTTTCGATCTTTGCCAAAGTGCTGCATTACACGTGCCGCAGCTTCCATCTGGTAATAACGCCCGGTAATGTCTTTCTTTGGTTGCAGTGTGGTTAAATCTTCACGACTACTGCGCTGATTGATCTTCCACTGCAACTCATCAAGCGTGGCAAAGCCCTGAATCTCCCTGGGCGGGTAAAACTGATCATCCCACAACCAGGTCGTGTAGCCATTGGAGTAATAAATAATCGGACGCTGGCCGTGGTGCTTTTCCAGGCAGTCGGCATAGAGCAAGGCCTGTTGCTTGCCGATGTTGGGATCTTTGCGGGTACGCTTGGCCTCGACCAGTGCTACCGGCTTACCATCCTTACCCCACAGAACATAATCGACATAACCTGTGCCGGTACGTTCACCGGATGCAGTAGGCATACAGTCAAGCACCTCGTACTCCTCTACGTTCTTGGCTTTTGGGTCCCAGCCTGCTTCACGCAGCATGACATCAATGATTAATTCGCGGGTTTCGGCCTCAGTGTATTCCTCACTGCCGATGGTTTTCTGGTTGGTTTCTTTAACCTGTTGCAATAAAGCCAGCTGTTCTTTTAATTCAGCCAACTCACTTTCAGTTTGAGATAATTGGGCATGAGCCGCTGCCGCCGCTTCATCTTTGGCTTTTAAATCAGATTGCAATCCTTCTAACTGCTGAACAGATAAATGCGGTGTGTCTGGCCCGGCTTTCGGTATCCGTGATGGTTGAAACTGTCCCGGCATTGCTCCGCCTCGGGTATACACCCGTGCCAACCAGCCCAGAAATTGAAACAGCGCAATGGTGGCTTTTAAGCCTTCCTGCTCAGAAATATCCTGATCGCCATGCACCGCTATATTGCCGAGTCGATGGATAAATTTTATGTCGTGGAATAAGCCTTGTTTAATATTTCTGGCAAACGTCGGCTCATGGATCATGGCTGCCAGGCTTTTTTCATAAGGATATTTTAAGGCTGTGTCATTGGCAAATAACCATTTAAGTGCAATTTCCAATGTGCGGCGGGCATAGATAGATGCCGCTCGCGGATCGCGCAGAGCATAGCTTTCTGCCTGCTGTGCGTCTTGCAGTAGAAATGCCCAGTGTTCCTTTAGAAATAAAAAATTGCTCGATCGCCCCATATCAATGCTTTTTATTCTTCCCCACTTCCTCAAGCTGCTTCGTTAATTGTTCTAAATCTTTCCGGTCGGCTTTTTCTGCATCATCACTTAAGTGTCGCTGATTAAATTTATCATATTCCTGCTCCGCTAGTTGTTTAGCCACCGCCATTTTAACTTTACCAACATTGGTTAATATTTCGCGCTCATTAAATTGTAAAAAGGCATCCAGTTTTTCACGCCAGTCGCGCATAAATAAAGTTTTACGCCGCTCGGCCTGCGACTCTGCATAATCAAGATACATCACAACCAGTCGGTTTAATTGCTCCAGCTCTGACTGATTCAGATAATTTTTTGCAATACCCACATCGGCCTTGCGCACCCTGTCTCCCTGCCAATTGGTTAAGCCCATATTATCTTTTTGGCTATCCGCCCGTTGTGCAATTAATTCAGCGGCGGTTAAACCACTTATCGACCAGTGCAGTTTATTTTGCACCACTTTAAAAAACTGACGGGTTTCTTCGGCTTTTGGGTCGTAATCTGTCGCCAGTGCGTAAATGTCTCGAATTTTTTGATAAAAACGTTTCTCACTGCTGCGTATATCGCGAATACGTTCCAGCAACTCATCAAAATAATCCACCCCCAGGTTTTTATCCGGGTCTTTTAAGCGCTCATCATCCATGGTGAAACCCTTCACCAGATACTCGTCCAGCAGGCCAGTAGCCCACTGGCGAAGCGTGTACCCTGAGCGGAGCGCACCCGATAGCCCAGCGCGATTACCATCGGTAGATTATAGTGTTTTAACTGGCGCTTAACCTCACGCCCACCCTCCTGCCGAACTTGTAAGTAATCCTTACAAGTTGCCGCTTCATCCAGCTCATCCTCCTCGTAAATGGTTTTAATATGCAGGGTAATATTTTGTGGGGTGGTTTGAAACAGCTCGGCAATTTGTGCCTGGGTCAGCCACAGGGTATTTTCCGATAACCGCACCTGAATATGGGTATTCTGGCTCGCATCCTGATAAATAATAAATTGTGAGGGGTTATTGGTATTTTCCATTTTCATAAATCCTTTTATGAGATTTGGGTGGGTTTGCTTAATTGGCCGTTGAAGGCTTGTTGGGTTAGTGATTGAAAATTAACCTCAGTTAATTCCTTATGCTTTTTATGTGTACGTGTTAATGAACGAGCTGTTTCTACGCGACGAACAAATTCTAATTGCTCATTTGGGTGAGGCAATGGCAACATTGTTCTCCCCATAATTTCCATAGTTATATATTTCGTATTTGAGCCTTTTGAAAATCTCTTTAAGTTTTCCAACTGATATTCAAGAGCAAATTGATAAAATGGATAGCTCCAGCTTTCATCTTTTAATGTTAAAACATATGTTCTCTGATAAGCATTAAACTTTCCAACAAAGTGCTTAACATCGTATATAGCCTGTGCATTATTACCCGCGAGCAGTAACGCCTCCTGATCGAAGGCATATGTATCAATTTCAAATGCTTGCTTTGCGCAAGTGAAAAATGGATATTCACCTCCTTCCACAGCTGCATTTGAATTTAGTTTTCCGGTTTTAATATCAAATACATCAGTCATCGAGGCAATTTTAATCCCCTTCGGATTCGTCACCGGATCACCAAACATTTCCAGAAAGACGGAGCGCAAGAGTTGGTCGGTGAGGCCGATGGCTTGCTGGCGTTTGCGGCGTATTGCATCGGCCTTGTCCAGAATAGCGGCGATGCGTTTTTGTTCTTTTATGGGGGGGAGTGGGATTTTATGATTCCAAAATACCTTCATTGAAACTCTAGGCATTTTTGCACCAGCAGTTTGACTTGAGATCCAACTGACAAAGTTTTTTGATTTCAGATAATGCGCTAAATAATTTCTATCTAATCTTTCTGGATTTGGAAGCATTGGAACAAGTTCTGTCGTCCCGACACCGATTGCATCTGGTAATAAAACTTTGTTCAAATATGGCCGTAGCTTTGAATAAAGAACATGTCGCTTGTCAAAAGCGTGCGTCGAAGAACCTGCCTCTGATAGGGGTTTTACTAATTTTTGTAACAACCGCCCTGTATTAGGTTCGATATGATCTAAAGTAATTTGCCATATATCTTCATTTATCCCATATTTATCAAGCTTAATCGGACTCGATGGTGCTACATCAGAAATCGAGGCCATCGGCCAACTCACAACATCCCCCTCAATACTTTCAAATCCTTCTGTATATCAACCTCCAAAGCATCCAACTGGTCCAGTATCACCAGCGGCGGTTCATACACCACTTCTTCATACTCGATTTCCTTATACCGATTCAATGAAAGGTCATATTTATTATCAGCAATGTCCTGCTTATCTACCGTAAAGGCTTGTTGTTTTTTATCTTCAAAGCCTTCTTTTGTTTTTTGCCATTGCTGAAATTTAGTGATGATGTCGGGGATATTGTTTTTTGCATGGAGTTCTGGATTCCGGCCTTCGCCGGAATGACGAACGAGGCTTTGTTGTTCTTCTTCTGTGAGCAGCTTGTCACGCTTATCATCCAGACTCAGGCCATCGGCCTGCATATCATAAAACCAGACTTTATCGGTGCCGCCGGAATCGGTGCGGGTAAATATGAGTATGGCGGTAGAGACACCCGCATAGGGTTTGAATACACCGGAGGGCATGGAGATGACCGCTTCCAGCTTTTGCTCTTCTACTAGTGTCTGGCGCAGTTGTTGATGGG
>QIKU01000093.1 GCA_003232015.1 Gammaproteobacteria bacterium | reverse complement strand
GGTAATCATATTATTTTTAACCGGGTCACCATTAAAGTCATTAATATCTGGGCGCAGGTCAACTTCATAGAGTGCCTGGGCGACATCATCAAAGTAATCACTGGGGCTTTGATTGTTGGCCAGGTAAATATAGCTAGAAGAGTTACCTTTCATATCATAATGAGGAGTAGTTGAGGGGGCTCCCGACGTAGTGTTAGCGCAGGCGGGATTTACGCCGTCACAGTCACTATCATAATCCTGTAGATAACTTGAAATATTGTTTCGGTCTACCGAGGGTAAGCCGTCGGTCATGACGACCGCAAAATTGCTTTGGCACCAGTACTGGATCGGGGATTCTCTGTTTGGGTTTGAGACTGAAGAATCATAGCGTGGGGAATTAGTAAGCAAATCATCGTCGTCTACGTCTGCTCTTGGTGGGCTTGATGTTGCATCAGGATGGATGGTGATATCACCATTCCATGAACCATTGGTGTCATCGGGGCCGCCAACAGTGGCACTGTTAAGGCTACCGTTCATTGGGCCGGCTGTGCCAGTTTCCCCCATATAGTAACGCCCAATTTGAGCCAGGCTTGTGCCCAGTGGGGTGCCCCAGCCATCCCCCAGGTTTGATGAATCGGAGTTTGGGACTGGTATAGCTAAATTACCTACCATACTACTGAGTTGATTGGCATCAAGCAGTTTTATTTCATTAAATATTTGCACCCCGATTCTGTTTGAGTCGTAGGGAGCTTCATAGGGATAAAAACTGGCCAGACCAACACGTAAGTCTACATCCGAACCTTCAAGCGCTGTTAATAATGTGGTCATGCTGCTGCTGGCAATGGTTTTGCGTGTTTGTGTTCCCGGCTTTATTTGCTGCCCGGAATTCCAGGCAGTTGTGGTGTTGTTATATTTAAAATACCAGTTCAGGTAATTGCCAGAGTAAAGTGCCACGTTGTTGATATAGAGTGGGCTTGTGCCACCGGTAGCATTAAGCCCTGCTCTGTAATTTGTTGTTGAGTCAAAACAAATATTGCTGCCAGATTCAGCAAGTGCATAATCTGCAGTATATCTTGTACCCGTGTTATCGAAACGGACTCTGGGTTGATCTGAATCAATAAAAATATGAACAACCTGGCCACTTGCAACAGGGGAGCCACAGGTTGCTTTATAGGTTGTAGCGCTATTGTATTTATCGGGATCAGTTGGGTCTGACTCTTCAGCAATCATATTCATTGATAAGGAATTATCAACAACAAACATAATATTGGCCGCCGCCGTTGCATTTATAAATAAGGGGCTATCCGTCAGTGTACCGGGGGCGGCAAATGCAGGTGTGCTTAATAAAGTTAAAGCCGCACTAATAAAGGTTGTTTTAAATAGGCTTGAATGTTTCATAATAAATATACCTGCTTGTTTGCAATAATTGGTAAGTAACATTTTACTAACGCTTTCCATAATGTGTCTGGAGAACAACAACCGCATTGTCTGATGCACCCGTTCCACGGGCAGTAATTCGATATGAATGAATGGGCGCTTGCGCATTGCCACCGCCGCCGCCACTGCCGCCACCTAAAAGATTGATATTGGTAGGAGCAGTTTGTGTCGAGCTTCCGAGATATTTAATAACATACTGTGGTTGTGTTTTTATACCTTGTTGGGTGTCGGCGTAATCTACTGTGTTATTAGCGGTCCACCAGGCCGGGTCAACCGCTTCTGTACTGCTTGGGCCATTACCTAATGTGTACAAGCCACCTAAGCCAGCATCAGAAAATTGTGCGGTGGGTATAATGATGGCAGCTTGAATAAATTTTTCTGCCTCACGTAAGACGGATTCAGCAGCCTGAAATGCAAGATGCCGGTTAAGTGTGTTGCCCGACATTTTTTCTTCCATGGTCGTGGTGTTAATTGAGCTTACGCCTATCAGGGTTAGAACAAACAACATCAGTAACGCCATAACAAGTACGGCACCACGTTGTTGCTTAATAAGCTGTGCTGGAGTATTTTTATGAGCTAATTTTTTCATAATAGTTAATTTGCAAGGTTAAATGATTTATTACGGACTTGAATGGTTAAGTTAAAGACTTTACGCATGCGTTGGTCGGTTGCGGCAGCATTTGGAACCACGACAGGATCTATCGAGATAGAAGCGCCGGGAGCAGGGCTCACCATGGCAAACACCAGGCCGGCGTAATCTGCTGCGCTTCGATTAAGCCCGGGTAAATCCTGAGGAGTACGAGCCAGTAAGCTGAGCTTTACACTCACAACCCCGTCAAAAACGGTATTTGCATCGCCGTCTACATCGGGCACATCATTTGCGGAAAAGTAGCGATTAGCAATACCATCGCCCGATGTGTCGACACCATAAAGCACTTGCATGTTCTCAATGCCTTCAATGAGTGGCACCGGCGCATTGTTATTTTCACGTAGATAGAGTGAGGGCTCGGTAATATTTCCCCCCGGTGGTGGGTTAACTCCAACAAAATAGGTTTTAGTGACAAGTTTTATTATTTCAGAATCGGGGCCATAACCATTCGCACCGTTTTGGGTAGCCCATGTAGGAGATATGTTCCCTGGGGTGCCTGCGACCGTATGGACTATGTTAAAGCAAGGGGTGCCACCACATAAGCCGGGCCCGCCGCCGGGTGAAATACTGGTCGCCTGAAATATGCGAGCCTTGGTGCAGTCTGAAACCAGTAAAATATCCCCCTGACAAATACCGCTGATGCTATCTGTATTCGGGCCAGCGGGTTGAGGACATGCATCAGCGACGGTTCCCAGGTCTTCGGCAAACAAGGTAGCTGCCTCATTGTCTCTTGTAACACGCACGCCTGTTCCTTCGGTGGTTCGCAAAACAAGAATATCGGAGCCTTGAACTGCGAGGTCGGCAATAACTTGTTCGGGGTTAACTGAAATGGCGGTATTATTGGATGTCATCGCAGCCGCCGTTACCCAGACAGTTCTATCACCACTCGCAACTTCCGGGGTAATCGTTACGGGCGCAGCAACCGTTGCTTCATCATAATCTGTGCCGACCGCTTCATAGCCCATTAAGCCTGTTTCAAAGTTCCAGGCGGGGAGTTCCGTACCGTTTAGCCCATTGGTTATGACTCCCGTTGTTCCCAAACCCTGGCCTGCTGCGCAACCAAAATAGCCGGCATTACGAATATTGGAGGACAGTGTTTCCATGCTGTAGCGACCATTTTCCTGAATACGTGCAAACTCATCATGCACAACATAAGACTTTTTAGTGGACAGGTAGATATTGCTAATGCCTAGTATAATGACGGAGCTCACTGCCATGGCAACCATTAATTCAATTAAAGTAACCCCTGTTTGTTTGCAGGTGGTTTTGCCTTGTTCTGCTTTATGCTTAGTTTTAATCATTTTTATAACTCGACACGCAGGGCGTAAAATTTATATTCAGTTGTGGGGTTGTAGTTTGACGGTACAGCGGTACAGTTAGGTTCGGCTACCGGGTCGGGAACTTTTAATTCATTCCACATAACGCAGATAACGAATTGCCCCGCGTTAGCTGTGACCGAGCCGCGACCTTGCGGCAATTGTGCGGCATTGTTCGTGTTCCATTCAAAGTGGTCAAAGTTTGCTAACTCTGCTGGCGAACAGGCGCTAGTGACACAGTTTGTTCCAACAGCGGGTATGGCCGTGTTGAGTGCACTGTATGCACCGGCATTAACAGCGGCAATATTATTACGCATACGATCAGTCATGTTGTAAGCTTGTTGTATGGCCATGGTTCTAAAATAGGCTGTTTGGTTATTTTGCATTCCCAGTGACTGTAAACCGGCTAACCCGAGCAAACCGACTGAAAAGATGACCATAGCAACCATCACTTCAACTAAAGTAAAGGCTTGCTGGTTTTTATAGTTAAATTTTAAATTCATTATTATGCTCTATCGTACTTTATGGGCAAGCTGGCGCTGCTGGAATGCAGGCAAATTCTGAGTTGATACTGATTCGACCAGTAACGGCCACTGTAATTTGTTTTTCACGGTTAAGGGTGTTGACGCAAGCACTGCATTGTTCGATAGCTACGGCAACATTCGTGTTGGCTAAACCCCCGCCTGGACTAAAACACAGCGCAGTGGTGCCCGTAGATGAAGCAATGGTTTCCCCCGCAATGGCAATGGTTCTTGATGTTCGAAGAATTGTTGCATCGGCAACATCCGTTACTCTCCAGCCGCCATCCCAGACGGGGGTACCAGAGGTGGTTCTAATGCAGAAACTTTCGCCGCGATTAATAGCTTCGCTTTTTGCATAGGTCATATCGCGGACTAATTTGTTTACCTGCTCGGCCTTACGGTTTGTATTGGTAAAGTTCATCATTGCCGGGATGGTAATTGCCAAACCAATACCAATCACCACCATCGCAATCATAAGCTCGATGAGGGTAAACCCGTTTGTCTGTTTTTTTATTTCCATACCCTACTTTATAGATGATTCGGCCGGGTATTTCATACTCTAAACGACTAATTGGGGTGTTTTCCTGACAAGTGGTTAAACTTTTGTGGGGGATTGTTTAGGCTGTGAACTGCGTCAAGCTTTGCTATGCTTGTCTTTTTTTCAGGCAACAGGGTTTTTAGATGGATTGCATTATTATTGGCGGCGGTATTATGGGCCTACTCACCGCGCGTGAACTTACCCAGGCGGGGATGAAAGTGTGTGTGCTGGATCAATCTGCCGTGGGGCGGGAATCGTCATGGGCAGGCGGGGGTATCTTGTCACC
>QIKU01000163.1 GCA_003232015.1 Gammaproteobacteria bacterium | reverse complement strand
AAATAATGTGGCCGGGCTGTTCTTCGGTGTGCGATGTAAGTGCCTGAATCGCATTGCGGGTAATATTTAAAATAGACTGAATCAGTTGCCCCTGATCAGTTTTTAAATCAGGAATGCTCGGGTCGTAATCACGTACGATGTTAATTTTATGAGTACTGTCTGCAAGCACAAGCTGGCGAACATGTTCAAGAATTTCGTGTACATTCACGTCACTTATTTTTGGCTTTTTTGCCGGGCCAATCATGCGATCCACCAATAAGCTTAGTCTGTCTGCTTCATCAATAATAACGCGGGTGTATTCTTTTAAATTGTCGTTATCCAGTTGTCGTTGCAGTAACTGTGCAGAACCGCGTAAACCGCCTAATGGGTTTTTAACTTCGTGTGCGAGGCCACGTAAAATTTCCTGGGTTGCCTGCTGATCTTCTGCGCGCTTTTCATCGCGGGTAATGCGGATTAAATGATCAACCTGGTGGCATTCGAGTAAAATTTCCGGGTCATCTTTTGAGTCCAGCAAGGGGCTGATGGACATATTAAGTGTAATTTTTTTAGCATTTAAAAGTGAAACAGACACTTCGTGCTGGGTAACCGGGTGAACCGTAGTAAGTACCTGCTTTAAATCACTCGCGCTGATGCTGGTCATGCTAAATAACTGATCGTAACTTTGGCCTAGTAAGTGGCGTGCGCTAACCTCAAATAACATTTCACCCGCCGGGTTTATATAGCGCAAGCTAAGATCAGCGCTGAATAACAGCACGGTACTGTTTAAGCCATCGAGTATGCGTTGATAAGGTGATGAAATATGGGTTGCCACAGCATTCATGTATATAGATATAGCAAGAAATAAACCAGTCGCTTAGTAGCCTGTACTGAAAGAGCTAGTTTAAAAAAAGGTAAATAATTTCATTTATTTCAACAGCTTAAAATAAGGCTTTAAATAAAATTAGCAAAGGTATGAAATAATCGTTAAATTATAGCACGGTAATGGTGCGTACGCCCAATTTTGGTGCGATATAACCCGTTTAGGGTCGAAGTGAAGAGCGTTTTAAGAAAAAGCGGGTTGTGCCGGACTGAATAAGCACCGTGCCTTCTTTATTAACAATAAAGGCCTGTAATTTATGTGAGCCGGGGTTAAGGTTGGCGAAGGAAAGAGTTGAGCTTTTCCCGGTAATGGTGGTTTTTTCGTCACCATTGAGCACGATTTTAATCATGTCGGCTGGGTTTAAGTTGGGCTGGACTTTTACGTTAACAGTGATTTTCCCGCTAGCTTCACGAATTAGAGCATCATTGCTGGGTGAAATGATACTGAGCCGGTTATAGCTTGTAGCGGGTTTTTGCTTTGCGGGTTCTTTAGCGGTGGCTTTTGGGAAGGCTTTTTGTTTATAGGTGTTCATTTGTGGAACATGTATGGCTTTGGACTTTTTATCCGGTCGATCGCTAAACTCAATGACGCCATCCGAGTTGTATTTTTTATAAACGGTTTTTCCATCTGCATAAACAACAGTGCCGCTAGCAAAGAGCAAAACAAGTATCAATGTGTAAATATTTTTAAGCATGGCTAAACCATAACAGGAAAAAATGAACAGGGTATGAATAGTTTAGTTCTTTTTCCATCAAGATACTATATATACGATTTAAAACGGCACCACCAAAATATCGTTTTAAATCTAGAGTTACAAACAGCCTACCGGTTGAGTTGAGATAATAACATTGTCGTAGCGAACGCGATTAGAGCGGGAGGCTGGCCGGGGGCCATCCAGAAAGTGGTTATAACTATCGAGCATAAGTGTATTAATCATCAGGTTTGGGGATGTGCGCCATTGAAAGTTATCAAAGTTGCCATGTGCAATACCGTCTACCCAGAAAAAGGCTTTGCCATCCCTGTTATTTGCGCCGGCTGTATTGAGGCGTAAACCAAACTCAACGCAGTGCCATTGACCGGGTGTGATAATGGCTTTTGGGTTTAGCGTTGATGTAAAAAAGTTACCCCACCTGCCAGACATATTTACAAAATAGGCATAAAAACCAAATTCACCGGGGATGCTTTTAATGCTGAATTCACGAACAGGTTCATGATTGAGTACAAAAAAATCGGAGCCATTGGGGACTTTGCCGGCAACGCCCATCATGCCCCAGGGTGGCGATTGTGAGCCGCCGAGAACCGGGCCATGACTACCGTCGCTGTTGTCGTAATCGGTTGCATATTGCACATCATAGCGAACATAGGCTTCATTTTGATTATTAAAAGTGTAAAGCAATTTTGAGCTTCGTATGTTTTCATAAGTGCGCAGTTCAACTACATTGCTCCCTTCGTTGTTTTTGGCCCGGCCGCTCACCAGTTTTACATCACCGCCATCACGTATCCAGCTGTTGCTTATCCCCTGTTCAAAGTTTTCACAAAAAAGCACGCCGGGAGACGCACAGAGCTCAGTAAAAGTTTTTGTGTTACTGGAGCCGGGATTGCTCGGTGTTGGTGCCGTCTGTGGGCTGGATGGGTTGGTTGTGCTCCCACCACCGCAGGCAAAAAGTGATAAGCTGCTGGCGAGTAATAAAAGTATATTTCGGTTCATAATGGTTACTAAAGAGGTTATAAAAATGAGTTTAAAGTGTAGGCCTTCAATACCGAAAAGCTGTGTTCAGTGTCACAAAAAATTAATTATATATTGTTGGTAGCGTGTATCATTCATTCAGGCATAAAAAAAGCGCCTCTTGCTGTAATAAAAGAGGCGCTTTGTTCCCTTTTAGTAAAACAAAGGGATTGGATTTAAACCGATATTACAAGCTGTAATACATATCAAACTCAACAGGGTGAGTTGTCATATTCAAACGTTCGATTTCTTCATTTTTAAGTGTAATGAAAGCATCGATCATGTCGGTAGTGAATACGTCACCTTGCGTTAAGAAAGCACGGTCTTCATTAAGGCAGCTAAGTGCTTGTTCAAATGAACTTGCAACGGTTGGAATGGCTGCGGCTTCTTCTGCTGGTAAGTCGTATAAATCTTTATCCATTGGTTCACCTGGGTGAATTTTATTCTGGATACCGTCAAGGCCGGCCATCATTAATGCCGAGAAGCAAAGGTATGGGTTGGCCATTGGGTCAGGGAAGCGCACTTCAATACGACGTCCTTTTGGATTTGAATCGAAAGGAATACGGATAGAAGCAGAGCGGTTACGTGCAGAATACGCTAGCATAACAGGTGCTTCGAAGCCGGGTACTAAACGTTTGTACGAGTTAGTCGACGAGTTAGTGAAAGCGTTTAATGCACGTGCATGTTTGATGATACCGCCAATGTAGAATAAAGCCGTTTCAGATAAACCACCATAACCGTCACCCGAGAAAAGGTTTTGGCCGTCTTTCGCTAACGATTGGTGAACATGCATGCCACTGCCGTTATCGCCCACTAAAGGCTTAGGCATAAAGGTTGCTGTTTTACCGTAGATGTGAGCAACGTTATGAACGCAGTATTTTAAAGTCTGGTTCCAGTCAGCACGCTCTACTAAAGTAGAAAAGCGAGTACCAATTTCACATTGGCCAGCGGTTGCTACTTCATGGTGGTGTACTTCTACGGGTACGCCCATTTCTTCCATGGCTAAACACATGGCGGCACGCAGGTCGTTTAATGAATCGACAGGAGGAACAGGGAAGTAGCCACCTTTTACGCCAGGACGATGGCCAATATTGCCTTCAGCAAAATTTTTGGCTGAATTCCATTCGGCTTCTTCAGAGTCTACTTTGTAGAAAGCGCCAGACATGTCCGCGCCCCATTTAACATCGTCAAGAACGAAAAATTCAGGTTCCGGGCCAAAGAAAGCAGTATCGGCAATGCCGGTTGACTGTAAATAAGCTTCTGCACGTCTCGCAACAGACCGTGGGTCACGCTCGTAACCTTCGCCGGTGGCGGGTTCTAAAATATCACAGGTTAAGATTAAAGTTGGCTCATCTGAGAAAGGATCCATTAAAGCGGTTGTCGCATCAGGCATTAAAATCATGTCAGATTCGTTAATGCCTTTCCAGCCGGTAATGGACGAGCCGTCGAACATTTTGCCGGCGTTAAAAGTTTCAGTATCCACTTGATGATGAGGTACAGAAACGTGCTGTTGTTTGCCGTGTGTATCGGTAAAACGGAAGTCGACGAATTTAACGCCGTTGTCTTCCATCATTTTCATAACGTTATCGGACATTTTCTTATTCTCCAGAGTCTAGATATGTAATTTATAAATATTTAAAGTTTGTAAATGGCGTATTATGGTGCAAGCAATGTGCCATTTTCTAAGCTATTGTTAGTTATATGTTTTTTTGTATAATCTTATTAAACCGACCAAAAAAGCACCATAACTGTGCATAAAATTTAGCGCATTGCCCTAAATGAGTACCACTTTCATTATTTGTTACTGAAATAATAGTTTAATGGATTCTACTTCATCTAAGGAATCCGCTACAAGCTTAAACTGTTCTGTAATCTGGTGCTTTTGCTCGAGTATTGTCTGGCTGGGGTGCTCTAATATGAGTACGGGGAGAATAACCTCAATCTCAATTTTATTGTTGAGGTAATGGAGGTTGATATTAAGAATTTCCTGGCTGGCTTCAATGTGTGCCCAGGCGGGTTCCAGCTTGCTAATTAGTTGGTGGCGCAGCGGTAAATGCGCGTGCTCGGACAGGATTTCATCGTCTTCCGGGTCAATATGCACCATTACGTCAGACACTTCGTCGATTTGCCGGATAATCGCGGTGCGAACGCTTTCACTAATATAATGCCCTT
>QIKU01000099.1 GCA_003232015.1 Gammaproteobacteria bacterium | reverse complement strand
ATCCGCTTTTTGCTTTTTATAAAATGTTTTTTATAAAACTATAAAAAATAATTAATTAAAGATAGTAGATTCATCTCATGCTGCAACTAATTCGTGAAAATGCACAAGGAATCGTAATCTGGGTGATTGTAGGTTTTATTATCCTGGGTTTATCCTCATTTATTCTCAGTTCCTATCTAGGTAACAATGTAAAAACTTATGTTGCCAAGGTCAATGGTACCGAAATAACCGATCGTCAATTTCGTATTGCCTTTAACAACCGTCAGTCCCAGTTACAACAGCAATTGGGCGAAAACTTTTCCCGTTTCTTTAATGAAGGCATGATGCGTGCATCAGTTGTAACCGGACTGGTTAATAACGAGTTACTTAATCAACTTTCATACGAAGCCGGTTTTCGAGTTGGCCCGGATCAGGTTCAAAAGGAACTGGCGAGAGTGGCTATATTTCAGGATAAGGATGGCCGTTTTTCGAATCAAAAATTCGCCAGCTTTGTTGAACAATACGGTTACAGTGCAAAAGGTTATGCATTGGAAGAGGCCCAACGCCTGGCCAATCAACAGTTACTAGACGGTGTGAGCAACTCTGCTTTAGTGTTAAATTCCGATCTGACGGACTATCAAAAATTGAATCGACAACAACGTGATGTCGGTGTGTTGACGATCAGCAAAGCGCAAGCAGTAAAAACAATTAACGTCAAAGAAGAAGATATAAAAACGTATTTTGAATCACATGTTGCCGAATTTATGACAGAGGAACAGGTAAAAGTTGATTATCTGGAGCTAAGTTTAAAGCTATTAGCAGAAGAGCAGATTATCGATGTAGACGAAGTAAAAGATTTTTATGAAAACAATAAAGGTCGTTACACCATTAGCGGTGAACGTGAAGCCAGTCATATATTAATAAAGTTAGATGATAAAACGAGTGATCAGGCGGCCTTAGCCAAATTAGCGGTGATACAGGCAAAGTTAAAAACAGGCAAGTCGTTTGCTGAACTCGCGAAAGAAAATTCTGATGACAAATTTAGCGCTAAAAATGGCGGCAAGTTTGGACGGGTTAATCAGGAGCAGGGTGGTGATCAGGCCTTTAATAATGCCTTGTTTGCACTGGAGAATGAAGGTGATGTGAGTGAGCCTGTGCGCTCAGCGTTCGGCTATCACTTAATCAAGCTGGATAAAATTTTCCCCGGCAAAGTGAAACCATTCGAAGAAGTGCGGGCAGCACTCGAACGTGAACTAAAAGGTCAAAAGGCCGAACGAATCTTTTACGAAGGTCAGACAAAGCTGGAAAATTTGGCCTATCAACACCAGGACTCGCTTGAACCTGCTGCCGAAGAGATTGGTCTCACCATTAAAACCAGTCCTTTCTTTTCTCGTCGCGGCGGCGCGCAAATATTTAGAAATCAGGAAGTGCTAAAAGAAGCTTTTAGTGAAGAAGTTATTCAAGAGTCATTGAACAGTCCGATGATAAAATTGAGTGACGATCATGTGATTGTATTCCGCTTAAAAGAACATCGGCCGACGAAACCCAAAACCTTTGAGCAGGTAAAACTTCTGGTTGAAAATAAACTTAAACAGGAAAAAGCGACCCAACTTGTCGCGGAGCTTACAAAAGCTCAACTGGAAAAACTGAATGCCGGTGCTTCAGCGAACACCCTGGCGGAAGATAAAAAAATCACCTGGCAGCAATACGGTTTTATAGGTAGGCAGGCAAAATACGACCAGCTTCAGGATAAGAAACAGAACCCGGCAAAAACAAATATTCGAGCGGAAGCCCGTCGTGCGGCTTTTTCATTACTTAAACCCGCTAATGACAAGCCTGGTTTTTATTCTATGACCGCAAATAATGGTGATGGGTTGTTGATTGTATTACAGGCCATTCGTGATAACCCGATACCAGAAGAGACTTCAATTGTTGAAGCGATGAAAAAACAATTGGCCCAAACGGTTGGTGTGACTGACAGTGATTCAATAGTCGAGTTTATGCGCTCTGAAAGTGAAGTTGATATAAATACAACTCAGGATGAAATCCAGTAATCTTTTTCAATGGGGTCAGATACCATTGAGATTTAGTTCGTTTTTTTCCGCATATTCATTAGGTTCAATGGTGTCTGACCCCATTGCAGAAGGACTTGTTTATGTTCAAGCTTAAACTTCATTGGCAAATTCTAATTGCAATCGGTCTGGCGGTTCTCGTCGGCTATATATCTAACAAAGATACTACGTTTATCGGCATTCATTTGCTGTCGGTATTTGATTTCATCGGTACCATGTTTATGAATGCGTTAAAGATGGTGATTGTGCCGTTGATTGCGGCATCCATTATTACCGGTATTGCCGGCATTGGTGGTGGTTCGGGGCTGGGTCGTATGGGCGGCAAGACCGTGTTGTATTATATGACCACCAGCTTGTTTGCCATTCTGGTAGGGCTGGCGGTGGTGAACCTGATCGAACCGGGCGTGGTTGATGGTGAGCCCATCCGCGACATCATCAAAGTCAGTGATGAACAAATCGATATAGCGAAATCCAAAGTCGAAGGCAAAGAGGCAGGCAGTATTGCGGATATCTTTATGCGCATGGTTCCCCCGAATATCGTCACGGCGGCAGCCGAAGGGCAGATGCTTGGTCTGATTTTCTTCTGTATTTTATTTGGATTTTTTATTACCAAGATTCCAGAGGCCTACGCCGAAGCCCAATATAACTTCTGGCAAGGCACGTATGAAGTGATGTTAAAGATCACTGATTTTATTATCCTGTTTGCCCCGATCGGAATATTTGGTTTAATCGCCTCCGTTGTTATTGGTTTAGACAAAGAATCCGATGACATGCAGAGGATGGGGGCGGCGTTAGGCAGCTTCACTTTTACCGTGATACTGGCGCTGGGCATTCATATGTTTTTGACCATGCCCTTAATGTTGAAATTTTTAGCCCGCGTGAATCCACTGCGACACTATAAAGCGATGGCACCGGCGATGTTAACGTCTTTCTCGACCGCATCGTCTTCAGCCACTTTACCGATCACCCTTGAGTGCGTGGAAAAGAATGCCGGTGTGTCCAAACGTACTAGCTCGTTCGTCCTGCCGTTGGGCGCTACTATTAATATGGACGGCACCGCCTTGTATGAATGCGTCGTCGCGATTTTTATCTTCCAGGCCTTTGGCTACGATCTAACCTTTACACAACAATTTTTAATCGTGTTCACCGCACTGATGACGTCAATCGGAGTGGCGGGCATCCCCGCCGCATCATTAATCGCAATTATGATCATTCTAAAAGCGGTTGGCTTAGATGATGCCTCGGCCAGCGCAGGCTTGGCGATGGTGTTAGTGGTCGATCGCGTACTGGACATGTGCCGTACCTCGGTGAATGTATTCAGCGATTCATGCGGTGCGGTGATTATTGGTAAGAGTGAAGGTGAAGAAGGAATACTCGTTGATGAAGAGCCAGTGAAGGCCTGAAAATACAGGGATTGATTATTAGGAAACAGTATGTTGAAGTTTGATTTGCATGTAGTACATACTTTATTCCGATTGATGGCTTATTACAGTATATGGGGATGTCATCGTGAAATGCAGGTTAAAATTATATTATACCGTTGGATTGCTAGTCTGCTTTAGTTTGTCATCTTGTTTTCATGAGAAACCTGCAGAACCGCCAGTTACGGATAATATATCTACGTCTAATATTATATTTAATATTATTAACAATTCTATTTTTTTTATCAATAATCAGAATGATGAAGCATTAAGGCTTGGAAGTGCAGATTCTTTAATGGTTTATGCCGATGGAGTGCAGCTGCCGCTAACTGAGGTACGTGACATAAGTTGTGCTGGTGTGGTATGTCGGTATTACTATCAATATCGTTTTTCGTTGTCTGAAAATCCGTTTGCCGCCTACGAACAAATAGTTATCGCACTTGAGCGAACTATCGGAGTTTCTGCATTAAATACAACGATTGACATATCATCGTCTCCGGTGTTTTCTTCTCCTTCACCAGGAGATGTGATTTCCATATCTAATGACAATTTATCGATCAGCGTTTTATATAACAGCCCACAAAGTACTTTTGATTTGGTCGCAAGAGGCACATGTATTACAGGCGATGTATACACTTTAGTATCGGGTCAAAACGATTTTGTCATACCCGCTGGTGCGCTTAGCTATTATGATTATACTGACAGTCAATTCAGATGTGCAGACCAGACGGTTTTTGATTTAAAGGTGCAGGCCATCATGCGTGGCGTTATTACCATCGATTCCGCGTTTAATTCGGGTAGATACACGGATTTTATCTATAGGAGTGGCCCTGATATGCAGGTGACTTTGTAGCAGGGACGATGGTATCAAAAAGAAACCAGGCAAAGCATTAAAGCGCTTGAATCACGAACAAGAGGGGAGTGATTTGGTAGCCATCCTACCGTCCCTGTCCCCCCTTTTTGGTTTCAGCTGCCGGTATATTTAATCCCCCAACGGCCGCATACCAATAATGTTATAACCGGAATCCACGTACATCACATCGCCAGTTATGCCCAGCGCCAGATCCGAGCACAAAAAAGCGGCGACATTGCCCACTTGTTCGATAGTCACATTACGACGCATCGGTGCGGTGTGCTCCACTTCATCGAGCATCTTGCGGAAATTGTTAATCCCGGCAGCGGCCAGGGTCTTGATGGGGCCGGCGGAGATGGCGTTAACACGGATACCGTCTGGCCCGAGGCTTTGTGACATGTAGCGTACGTTGGCTTCGAGCGAGGCCTTGGCGAGGCCCATCACGTTGTAGTTTGGCATGGCGCGAACGGCACCGAGGTAGCTTAGGGTGAGTAAGGATCCGTCAC
>QIKU01000246.1 GCA_003232015.1 Gammaproteobacteria bacterium | reverse complement strand
ACGCTGATAAGAGCGCGGGTGATTTTAGCCATGCTGGTAACCCTTTGAGCCTGATATTAAATAAATTTTTGGAGGGGTATATTGTAGCTTGTCGTTGAGTGACATGACAGGGCTGGGAGAGGTTTTTAACCGCAACGGGTACAATGAAAAATGCTAAAAAAAGAGGAAGTTGTAGCTGACTTTTAGGTTAAAAAGCAGAAGGGGTAATGGATACACCCTTATCTTACCAGGGGGGTTGGTAAGGTGGTGCGGGTACTCGTTAAACGCTAGCGGTGCATTCCGTAGGTTCGGAGTTTTTTACGAAGGGTGCCACGGTTAATGCCAAGTACCTCCGATGCTTTGCTCTGGTTGCCGTTGGTATGTTGCAATACCGCATAGAGTAAAGGTTCTTCTATTTCTGCTAATACCATATTGTAAAGGTTGCCGGCGGGGTGCCCGTTGAGCGCGCCAAAATAGGTATTTATCGAGTCTGCCACGCAGTCACGCAGTGGTTTGTCAAAAGCTGGATTGTGTATTGTCGCGGCTATGTCAGCTACAGGTGCTGTATCATTCATGCTGCTATTTCCTCCCTGGTTATCATTGTGTTAAAAAAAGCGTGTGTTATTTCAAGTTGTTTTTCGATGGTTTCAGCGTGGTTAACCGCTTGTCTAAACGCGGCGCCGTGCTTTTGACCCTTGCTATACCAACTTATATGCTTGCGCGCCATGCGCACACCGGTATATTCACCGTAAAACTCATAAAGGTTGGCTAAATGCCCAAGCAAAATATCACGAATTTCGGTGCTATTTGGCGATGGCATTATTTGCCCCGTTTTCAGGAAATGATCGATTTCACGGAAAATCCACGGTCGACCCTGTGCGGCTCTTCCGATCATCACAGCATCAGCACCTGTGTAATCGAGGACAAATTTGGCTTTTTCCGGGGTGCGAATGTCGCCATTGGCGATCACCGGAATAGAAATTCTGCTTTTAACGTTGGCAATGGTGTCGTACTCGGCATCGCCTTTATACATGCAGGCACGGGTGCGGCCATGAATGGCCAGTGCCTGAATACCGGATTGTTCGGCTATTTGGGCAATATTCAGTGCATTTTTGCTGCTGGTGTCCCAGCCGGTACGAATTTTAAGGGTTACGGGTATATCCACTGCGCCTACAATGGCTTCCAGAATGTCTTTTACGAGGGTTTCATTTTGCATTAAGGCCGAGCCAGCCAGTACATTGCAGACCTTCTTGGCCGGGCAACCCATGTTTATATCGATAATTTGTGCGCCGTTATCGGCATTATGTTTGGCTGCGGTGGCCATCATGGCCGGTTCGGTGCCCATAATTTGAACGGAAATAGGGTCGGTTTCGCCATCATGGTTGGCACGGCGTCTGGTTTTTTCGCTGCCCCAGAGCAAGGAGTTGGAAGACACCATTTCGGACACAGCCATGCCAGCACCGAGCTGTTTACACAGTTGCCGAAAGGGTCGGTCGGTTACGCCGGCCATGGGGGCCAGAATTAATGGGGTCGAAATTTTATACGGTCCAATCAACATAAATCTTACGCTTGGTTTAATTAAAATCCAGTTTCCCCGTTCGCTTGTGACGGGCACAAAACCGTTGGGGTTTCTAAAGGGGAGAAGCGAAGCTCTCCCCTTTCGTCGTCAGCGGGGTGCATGCCCCGTTGACGATATATAATTGAAACAAATTGGGGGGAAGAGCAGTGTACCTATTTCTATTTGGCGATTAAAGCACCAGTTGCAACTTGCACCCGTGATTTGGTGAAAAGTGGCATTTTACAATAGTTATTGTGAACCAGTTCACATTTATAGGAAGAAAAATTGGAAATTAATTGCATCACTGCCGGGGTCCAGTATTTCGATATTGAGCTGAACCGGCTTTTTACTGGGCATCAGCGCAAAGGGTTTGTTTAGCTGGCCTAGATAGTCTTTAGGGGGGAAGTAGCGTTGTGCCACGGTAGCGCCGCTAAGATCGGTAAACTTCAGCAAAATAGTGGGGTAGGGTTGGCTGTAGCTGGCCTGATTAACGATAGTGGCGCTAATAAGCAGTGCACCCTTAATTTTAGGGTGCAGGCGCACGTCACGGCTGGCAATTTTTATCAGTTTGCTGTTGTGGTTGCCGGTATAGCGGCAGGGCAGGTTGTTGCACAGCGAAGTGAGTAAGGGCTGTAAAGCGGGAATGCTGTTTGCTAGTGCGGTGCTTTTAAATAAAACCAGTTGTGTGGCTAAAAGCAGAATAAGGAAAATACTGACAAGTGAATACACGGCACGTTTTGCGGTGCCAGGCGGGGGTGTTTGTTGCTCGAAAGAGGCAACGGTATCGCGTAATTGGTGGGGAATGTTGTGCGTATTTTTATCGCTATCGTCACTGGCCAGAATAATTTCTTCTTCAATATCAAAATCGTTATCGCTATTATTTAAAGTAAACTTGTCTGGGTCAAAGTCTGCTTCATTAAATTCATCGTCAACCTGGTATTTTGATGTTTCGGGGTTAAAATCTTCTGGCTTAAGCTGTTCCTCAACTTGCAGGTTAAAGGTTGTTTCGTTATTCGCTTGCTGTTGTGTTTGTGTCGATATATCGTCAGGTATATTGTCGCTGTCGGCTTCAAGTTCAAAGCCTGTTGTGTGTTCTTGTGTCGGGTGATTATACTTTTTATTTTCTCCCAGAATAGAAAAGGGTTCTTCTGTTTGACTGTTTGTTAAGTGTTTGTCAAATTTCAAGTCGGACATTTTAAGGCTGTCGGTACTGGCAAATAATTTATCAATGTCGTTTTCATCGACCAGCTCAACATCAGGCTCATTGTGCATTTCAATAACAAAATGGTGCTCATCCTGTTCTTCGAATGGCGTTGTTATTTTACTATCCACTTTTATAATGTTATCTATCGCTGCATGTAGTGCGGCATTCTCGCTTTGTTTTTTTAAACGGGCATCGATTTTTGTATCGAGTGGTTGATTGACCGCTGCAAATTGTTTTTCGTCTTCAGGGGCCAGATCGGGTTCGTCCTTCAGGCTAACAAAATCAAAGGTATGTTGTGGGCTATTTTTTTCAGGTGGTTTTTGTTTTTTAGCCTGGGTTCGACGGGTTTTAATGTTATCGAAGGCGTTTAGTAACCCGGTGCGCTCATTTGACGCAGGGGTGGGTTTGTTATTGTCTGGTTCTTTTGTATCATGAGTGTTGGTTTTTGTGGGTTGGCTATAGTCACCTGAATGTAAGTTCCAGTCGCCGCTAGATTTCAAGTCCAGATCGGGCCCACTGTTATATTCAGTGTTATCTTCAGCAATGGGTTGCTGGTAGATAGCGGCCTCGTCGGTTTCGTTGACAGGATCATTGCTATTATCAAAGTCGGCTTCGCGAATATCGGTGTCAGCCGGTTGTGCAATATCAATGTAAGTGCCACTGGTTAGCTGGGAATCGAGTGCATTAAAAATAGCATCAATGTCTGAATGTTCTGTTGGCGTATTGCTGGTTTCTGGTTTTGGCTCTGTTACGGGTGCGGTTTGCCGGGTGGCAGGTGCTGGTTTGTCTTTTACGGTAGTGGGGGCTGCTGAACGGTAGTGAATATGCTGCCGTGCATTAAAAACATTTTTGCAGGAACCACAACGCACTTTACCTTGCGCAACCTGTAGTTGTGCTTCGGTAACACTAAAGTTTGTTTTACAAATGGGGCAGCGTGTATACATTTCAATATGGGCGGTTAATGAGTCTTTAGTATAAGACAAGGTGGGGCGAACCCCAAGATATTTAGCAAAGAATGTTTTTATGCTTTTGTTTTTTTATTTCCCACCAGGCATAGCCAGTTGTCCTGTTGGTTGAACTTTTTAATATCAAACAGGGGGCTATAAGCATCTAAAACCTCGTCTGCCTGTTCGGCCAGTATGCCTGACAAGACAATTCGGCCGTCAGGTTTTATCAGTGTTGCAAAATGAGGTGCCAGCTGGATTAAAGGGCTGGCTAATATATTTGCTACTAGCAAGTCAGCTGGCTGCTCAGGTGTGGGTTGCGGGAGTTGAATTTGAAGACAGTCCCTTACCTTATTATTATCGGCATTATCTTTTGTCGCGGTTAAGGCTTGTGGATCATTGTCGATTGCCATAATGCTACTTGCGCCCAGTTTTGCTGCGGCAATAGCTAAAATACCCGAGCCACAACCGTAATCGATGACATGTTGGTTGTTTGGCGGGTATTGATCTAAATACGCCAGGCACATAGCTGTGGTGGGGTGGGTGCCAGTGCCAAAGGCAAGCCCAGGATCGAGCAGAATATTAATTGCTTTCGGCTGAGCTACAATATGTTGTTTGGCATGATGGCTAGGCACTATCCATAAACGGTTGCCAAACTGGGTTGGCTTGAAATGCGTCATCCATTCTCTTACCCAATCTTTATCTTCTAATGGGTTGAGTGTATAGCTGGGGCAATGACCCAGTGTGTTTGTGATTAAAAGTAGCGCCTCGTCCATGTTAGTGTTGGCCTCGAATAAACCAATCACTTCGGTGTTATTCCATAAAGGTGTTTCACCGATGGGCGGCTCGTATAAAGGCTGGTCGGCAGCATCACGTAAGGTAACGGCACTGGATCCGGCATCCGATAAAATATCAGACAAGGTTTGAGCTTGTTCAGTATTTGTTTTTATTATAAGTTGCAGCCAGGCCATCGTGGCTCCTGAATTTTATTATTTTAACTAAAACGCTTCGTGGGGCAGGCTCGCCTCCTTCGTGTTCGTTGTGGTTAATATTTTCTAACTAACCTGAACTCGGGATAAGGAAATCTACATTGATAAACGGTCAATCCCATCTTTTTATTTGTAGCCTGGATGTAGCGCAGCGAAATCCGG
>QIKU01000138.1 GCA_003232015.1 Gammaproteobacteria bacterium | reverse complement strand
CGGCAAGCCAGTTAGTTTGATAGGATGGATACCTTAACAATAATAGTAACAATCCTACGACTTAATAAACAATGTTTAGTTTCAAAAAATCAAAATTAAAAACAAAAGAAGATAAAAGCGGTAGTAAAAATGGCTTTTTCGGGCGCTTAAAGCAAGGCCTGTCCCGTACCCGCAATAGTTTAACCGGCAACCTGAACAGTGTTTTCAGCGGCAAAACCATTGATGCCAACTTACTCGAAGAAATTGAAGACACCCTGATTATGGCCGATATTGGTGTACACGCCACTCGCCAGATCATTGATGATTTAGAACAACGCCTGTCTCGCAAAGAATTAAAAGATGCCGCAGCGCTCAACGCCGCGCTGCGTGAAAACATGGCCGCGATTTTACAACCCTGTGATAATGCCTTAATTATTCCAGATACCCGCCAGCCTTTTGTCATTCTTGTCGCGGGCGTTAATGGTGTAGGCAAAACCACGACCATTGGTAAACTTGCAAAACGTTTGCAACAAGGTGGCCAATCGGTGATGCTGGCCGCTGGTGATACGTTTCGTGCCGCAGCGGTTGAACAATTACAAACATGGGGCGAACGTAACAACATTCCGGTGATAGCTCAGGCACAGGGCGCCGATAGTGCCTCGGTTATTTTCGATGCTTTTGAATCGGCCAAAGCACGCAATATTGATGTGTTGATTGCCGACACCGCTGGACGTTTGCACACCCAGTCACACTTAATGGATGAGCTTAAAAAAGTCATTCGGGTATTAAAAAAGATTGACCCAGATGCACCGCATGAAACCTTGTTAGTGTTAGATGCGGGCACCGGGCAAAACGCACTCAATCAGGCCGAACAATTTAACGCAGCGGTTAACTTAAGCGGCATTTGCCTGACCAAACTCGATGGCACAGCCAAAGGCGGGGTTATCTTTTCTATCGCACAAAAACTAAAATTACCCATTCGTTTTATTGGCGTAGGTGAAGGCATTGACGACCTGCGCGTATTTGAAGCCAATGAATTTATTGATGCCCTCTTTAGTGAAGAACAACCTGGTGAAGATTAAGGCCTAACAATGATTCGGTTCAGTCATGCATCCAAACGTTATCCCGGAGGCTATGATGCGCTACAGGACATTAATTTTCATTTAGCCCCCGGCGAAATGGCTTTTTTAACCGGCCACTCCGGTGCAGGCAAAAGTACCTTACTCAAATTGATTGCCTTAATCGAGCGCGCCAGCCGTGGCCAGGTCATCGTCAACGGCCAGAATCTGGCAAAAATTTCTCGACGTAAAATTCCGTATCACCGCCGTAATGTTGGTATGATTTTTCAGGATCATCAGCTGCTGTTTGACCGTACCGTGTTTGATAATGTTGCTCTACCACTGGTCATTAGCGGTTTATCGCATCAGGAAATTGGTAAAAAAGTGCGCGCCTCGCTCGATAAAGTTGGCTTGCTCAGTAAAGAGCGGGCTTACCCAATTACGTTGTCGGGTGGTGAGCAACAACGCGTCGGCATTGCGCGCGCCGTTGTCAACAAGCCGCCGTTACTACTAGCCGATGAGCCCACCGGTAACCTCGACCCGGAACTGTCGCGTGAAATTATGAGTATCTTCGAACAGTTTTCACAAGTCGGGGTTACCGTGCTGATAGCAAGCCATGATATCGGACTGATCACTCACTTGCCCTATCGAGTTTTAACATTAAAAAATGCCAGACTCAGCAATGATTCTGCACTGGCAACAACAGGCCAGTATTAATATGGGCAACTGGCTACATACTTATTTATTAAGGCACTTACAGGTGTTTTTTTACAGCCTTGGCCAGCTAACACGCAGCCCCTTCTCATTACTAATGACCTCAGCCGTTATCGGCATTGCACTTGCATTGCCAACAGGGTTGCATCTTATTTTAAAAAACATGCAAAACATCAGCGGTGATTTAGACAGTGCCGCACAAATTTCTTTATTTTTAAAGAAGTCCACCAGTGATACGCAGGCACAACAACTCATTAGCCAGCTAAAAGCCATGCCGCAAATCAATAAAATAAAATATATTTCACGCGAACAAGCCTTGCAGGAATTTAAACGCTTATCGGGGTTTGGTAATGCATTAAAAGCGCTGGAAAAAAATCCACTGCCCGCTGTTATTGTAGTGCAACCTTCGCTGTCACAATCCAATGCGCTTTCAAATACAAAGGCGACCCAACAACTGGTCGAGCAATTACAGAACAAACCCTATGTTGATATTGCGCAACTCGATATGCAGTGGGTAAAACGCCTTTACTCCATCATGGATATTATTCGTCGCGGTGTGATTATTTTATCTGCGCTGCTTGCGTTGGCTGTATTGCTGGTTATAGGCAACACAATTCGACTTGCAATACAAAACCGCCGCGATGAAATTGTTATTATTAAACTCATTGGCGGCACCGACACCTTTATTCGCCGCCCGTTTCTTTATACCGGTTTCTGGTATGGCCTGTTTGGTGGCTTGATTGCTTTATTTTTAGTGATTGCATCCTTGCTATTGCTCAGTGGCCCGATTGAAGCATTGACCCAGTCTTATGAAAGCGGCTTTTCGATGCAAATTATCGACGTCAACAGCACGCTCTGGCTCATTGGCGGCAGCATATTACTCGGGCTAGCCGGTTCATGGGTGGCAGTAGAGCGCCATTTGCGTGAAATTGAACCGACATAGTGTGTTATTTACGCTACACTCAATGGTAATTGCTATTACTACCACGTTGTAAACGTATTACCAAAAATCTATACCAGAAAGAATATGCCAGAAAAAATAAAAAGAATAATGATAGTGGACGGCTCATCCGTCTCCCGCACCCTGCTTACCCGCATGTTAAAAGAAGAATTAACCAGCACGGAAATAATAGGTGTTGATTCAGCAGAAGCGGCGCTGGCCGCAATGGAAGAACACAGCTTTGACCTGATAACAACGGCATTACTGCTGCCCGATATGGACGGTTTGAGCTTAAGCCGCACGATTCGGGATTCAAATAAGCACACTTACACGCCCGTTATCGTTGTATCAGGCGACGCCGACTCCCGCCTGCTGCGCGAAGGCTTTGAAGCAGGCGTGACCGACTACTTTGACAAGTCTGACGGCTACAAAGCCTTTGGTATCTTTATCCGCTCCTTTATGCAGCGCAATTCCGGTCTGGTAGGCAATATTCTCTATGTAGAAGACAGTAAAACAGCCGCCTCCGTCACCATTAAAATGCTGGAAAAACAGGGCTTAAAAGTCACCCACGTTACTACCGCAGAAGAAGGACTGACCATTTTAGTCTCCAATGAGGACAATGGCATCAATGACTTTGATCTGGTCATTACCGACTTCTACCTGATGGGCAAGATGACCGGTGGCGACCTGCTCCATGCCATTCGCGTTAAATTACACCATTCCCAGCAGGAATTGCCGGTACTGGTTTTAACCAGCAGTGATGACGAACAAACCCAGGTCGAAGTTTTCCACGCCGGCGCCAATGACTTTGTTACCAAGCCACTGATTGAACAGGTGATGATTGCACGGGTTCGCGCCTTATTGCTAATTAAACACCAGTACAATGCACTTAAACTGCAAGCCGAAACCATGCGCTGGATAGCCGCAACCGACAGCTTAACCGGTGTACGCAGCAAGCGTTACCTGCTCGATAACGGCGAAAATTACCTGCGTGAATCAAAATTACCGGTTTGGGGTGTTCTTATCGATATAGACCACTTCAAACACATTAACGACAGCCTCGGGCATATTACCGGCGACCATGTACTGGCCGATTTAGGGGTTATGCTCGACAGTCTTTTTGCTGATGACATGGTAGTACGCTTTGGCGGCGAGGAATTTTGTATTTTGTTCCGTGAAGACGACTACGAAAATGCGGTGCGCCGTGCCGAAGATTTACGTGCCGCGATTGAAAGCCTGAAACCCGGTGGCGTCGATATTACCGTAAGCATTGGTATGTGTTGCAGCGACGATCACCCCAATCAACCCCTTAGCCGTTTCCTTAGCCTGGCCGACAAGGCACTGTATTTTTCCAAGGAAAATGGCCGAAATCAGGTCTCCGTCAATACCGTTGAAGGCCCACTGCAAATCAATGTGGCGGCGCTGCAATCGGCCAGTTAGGTTGTTAATTAACCAATCTAAATATTTTTAAACACTTGATTTGAATCAATAAAACACTCCATTTCCACTTAAATTAGACTGAACTTAATCAAATGTTGGCACTCCAACTCTGCGAGTGCTAAAATACGATTAACTGACAATTTGAGGTATAAAAACCCGATGAATAACGAACTACAACTTGCAGTTCCTTTAGGTGATTTAACCGCATACAACGCGGCAACACGACAAATCCCTATTTTAAGTGCTGAACAGGAACATGAGCTTGCGCTGCGCTTATTTGAAGATAATGACTTAAAAGCAGCTCAAAAACTGGTGGTATCGCACCTGCGTTTTGTCGCGCATATCGCTCGCAGCTATTCCGGCTATGGCCTGTCAGAAGCCGACCTTATTCAGGAAGGCAGCATTGGTTTAATGAAAGCCGTAAAACGCTTTGACCCTTATAAAGGCGTTCGACTGGTTTCATTTGCGGTTTACTGGATACGCGCCGAAATTCATGAATTTGTATTACGCAACTGGCGCATTGTAAAAATTGCCACCACTAAAGCACAACGTAAACTTTTCTTTAATTTACGTCGCTCTAAAAAACGCCTCGCATGGTTTAATAAAGAAGAAGTTGAATCGGTTGCCAAAGACTTAGGCGTTAGCACCAAAGATGTGTACGAAATGGAGTCGCGCTTAACCGGTAGTGACATTGGTTTTGACAACAGCAATGACGACGACGATTCAGACTTTATTTATCCGTCACCGGCCACTTATCTTGAAGACATGAG
>QIKU01000238.1 GCA_003232015.1 Gammaproteobacteria bacterium | reverse complement strand
GAATTAAATACTATGCGGCAACAGTACCCTGAAATTGAAATTCCGGTAACTATTTTACTCGGCGACAAAGAACCACATCAAGATATCGTACAAGGCTCATTACTATTAAATAAAATCATTAAACATTCAAACTTGATTTTTATCGAGAATGGCGGACACTATTTACAATATAAGAATCCGGTTCTTATTAGCCATGCCATTAAAGCAGCCGCGCTTAAATAAAGCTTCGTATAGCGCAAAGCCTCAGAGCAGTTTATGCCTGGATATCACGTCAAAACATGATATTCAGGCATATAATTTACAAAATTATTTACCGCTACCCGATAGCAACGTCTGTTGACTGGATTTTTCTTTATTATTCCATACCGGTAAATATTCATCATGCTTCTGCATAATGCTGGCTTTATTCTCCATTGCCCACTTTCTACCCTGATCGTTAATCCTTGCTAGTCTGGTCTCTTTTAACCACGCATTTAATTCTTCTGCTGACGTACCACCATTTTCAGGTTCAAAACTAAAACGCGCCTTCCAGATGCCCATCCTGGCCGACACTCGCGCATAGTAGGTCTTACCTGCAACTAAATCAGCCTGCATAAAATCAGCACTTTCACCGATGACCATAAACATATGTTTGCCTGGGTCGGCCTGGTAAGCTATCTTGGTATTAGCCGAGATAGTGCCAATGTAAGCAGCGCCATCATAAATCGTTGCCTGAACCGCACCACCATAAGAAGAAGGTCGTAAAAATACCAATAAGGCCTTGCCCGCTTCAGGTTTTAGGACTGGATTACCTTCCTGCACCGTCATATGTGGTGACATGACCGCACATGCAGAAAAAAGGCCTAATGAAAGTGTTAACAAAGCTAGTTTTAAGATTTTAATCATAATTATTATCCTTTGTGGTATGCGAAGCGTTATAGCATAACCCTTTAAATTGAGATTAACAGCAACGCATCTGCTTTGGTGGTATCTTAATACTCGCAACCAGCAACGTTATCGTAGTTGTTTAATAAGTAGCCATGATTTGCTCATAGCCTTATCTCTGTGGTGTCGTTGCGGATAATGACAAGCCGCCACTATCTCAGTTATTAACGCAGTTGATTAACTCCCATTTTATATCAGTAATTATTTTATCGTTGCACGCTGGTCACATAAATACGGATGTTTAACAACGCTTTTTACTTTAATTCTTTCAGCGCCTGCTGTGCCTGTTTGGTTGGCAATAGTGCCATGCTTTTGCTTAAGTCTTTTTTTGCTTTTACGTTTTTGTTTAATGCTTTATAGCTCGTGCCTCGACGCAGATAATAATAAAACAGGTTCGGATTTAAAAATATCGCCTGATCATAATATGGAATGGCTTGAGTGTATTTTTTTTGCTTTTCAAAAATATCGCCTTTTAAGGCATAAAACAAACTTTCTCGATCTTCAACTTTGATTGCCTTATTAACCAGTTTAGTCGCTTTTACGTATTGTTTTTCCTTTAAGGCTTTACCGGCTTTATTGTAGTTTTCATACGCCTGCTTACTGTATTTCAAACGAGCAATATTTTTTTGGTAGATGTTTTTACCGATCTTTAATCCTGGCCGAGCATATTGCTTTGCCAGTATTTTATTTGCGGCAACACGATCCTTTGACGGCGGGTGGCTGGCAAACAGACCGTCTAACCAGCTCGGATTTTTATCCTCGGATAATCTTACAAAGGTTTCCTGTAATTCGACGGCCGCATAGGGATCATACCCGGCCTTGACCATATATTGGATACCATATTCGTCTGCCTCACGCTCTGCATCCCGGCTGTATTTTTGACCTAAAAGCGCCGCACCTAACGCGCCGCCAGCAACCATAGCACGACCAGAGTCTTTATCGCGCTGGGAAACACCTAACACGATTAAACCAATACTCATTACCATACCGGTTTCCATTTTTTGCGCGCTATGCCGCGCCGCAGCATGCACCACTTCGTGACCAAGTACCGCGGCCAGTTCAGCCTCTGTGTTTAACTCCAACAATAAACCTCGGTTAATCGCAATCTTGCCTCCAGGTAAGGCCCAGGCATTGGGTACGGAGTCATTGATAATCACAAACTCATACGGTAATTTGCGGTCACTTTGTGCCGCCAGTTTATTACCGACACTCTGAACATAAGCGACCAGATCAGGATCAACTATATAGGTACCGCCCTGTGATTGTTGCATTGGCGCATAGTTTTCTTCCCCCAGACTGATTTCTTTTTCAGTCGAAACAAAACCCAGCTCGCTACGCCCGGTGACCGGATTGGTTGTACAGGCCCCGGTCAACAAACTGGAAGCTATAATAAAAAAACTGGTAAATAATTTTATATTCATTTTAAGCCTGTTTTTAGGGTAGTAAACGTGATTAATTGCTCATCCCTTTTTTCTTTATCCAATTCTCCCAGCTCAGCTACTTTTTTATAAAACGCAGGTAAATCTCCATTCATGCTGGCCAACAGGTTTAAAAAACTCGGGACTAAATCATGATACGTTGCAATTAATGCCAGGTGGGCATTGTTTAGATCTCGCTGCATCCAGTTATCATAGGTATAAAACTTGTTTAAATCTCGCCAGAGCTTATAGTCTTGCTGCAATTGTGCATAGATAATTCGTTTTGTCGCTGCTTTTTGCTGTTCCGTTTCTGCTTGATCAAACGCCGCCTGTAAGGATACGCGCGTTGTTTTTAATAATTTATAAAATTCATGTTTAGTCTGTTTATTAATCAAATACTGCTTATACATAACCTGATCGGGCTGCCCTTCAAACCAACGCCGTAAACCTTCCTGTTCTACCGCGCTGGCAAAGGCTTCATTAAACGCGGTATCACCAGCAATATAAATAATCTGATGTGCTAACTCATGGAAAATAATGCCAACCAGACTGGCATCGCTATGTGCCATCATTGTATTCAAAAGGGGGTCATCAAAATATCCGAGGGTCGAATAGGCGGTGGCTCCGCTAACCTGTACATCTAATCCCTCGGCCTTTAAAACATCCGCGAGGTCAACCGCCTCCTGTTTTTCAAAATAACCACGGTAACTTAAGCAGCCAACGATCATAAAACACCATGTCTTCGGTTTAGTTGAATAGGCCGGTGTTGCAACTACATTCCAGACGACATACGGACGCTCCAGATCGGCGTAGGTTTTGTAACTATCATTGTCGGGTAGATTTAGCTCACGGCTTGCAAAGTCACGCGCTCGTTTGGCCAGGTTTAATTTTTGTTTTAGCCGTTCGGAAGTTTCACTAGCACTTAATACTTCATCGATTGGACGTTCTTTTGAGACAATAGCCAGGTGCCCTGAGACTGCCTGATAATAATAGTTTACCGTGCCGCATGAAGAAACCGCGGCAAGCACGGCCAACAATAATGTTAGTTTAGCAGGATGGTGATGTTTAAATAATTTCATGTCCATTTATAAACATTTATTTTCCTATGCAAAACTCGCTAAAGATCTTACCTAATAAATCGTCGCTGCTTAGTTCACCAGTAATCTCACCCAGAAACTGCTGCACTAATTTTAGTTCTTCTGCAATCAGTTCACCCTGCTGCTGCCTGGTTTGTTGCAGAGCAAACTGTAAATGTGTTTGTGCCTGATCCAGGGCGACCAGATGCCGCCGCCTTGCCATAAAGGCTCCCTCACCACTGGACTGCATGCCAGCCAGGGCTTTTATCTGGCCAATCAAGTTATCAACTCCCTGGCCCGTCTTTGCCGATATTTTGCATTGTTGAGCTCGGCCCAGATTACTCCGTACGGCTATTTGCTCGTCCGAGCTTTTATTCTCGCCGACCAGATCACTCTTATTAAAGACCACGATGACCGCAAGCTGTTCCGAACAACGCCCTACAATTGCACGCTCCTGTTCACCAAAGCCCAAACGGCTATCGGTCATTAACAGCATCACATCGGCCAGGGCAATAGCCTCCCAGGTGCGTCGCATACCTTCTTTTTCGACCTGATCCTCAGAATGGCGCAATCCCGCGGTATCTAAGATATGCACCGGCAACCCATCCAGCATGATGGCTTCTTTTACGATATCCCGAGTCGTACCGGGCACTTCGGTCACAATTGCTGCATCGCGCTGTGCCAGTGTGTTGAGCAATGAAGATTTCCCCACGTTCGGCTGACCCACGAGAACCAGATTGATGCCCTCGCGAATCAGGCTACCCTGTTGTGCCTGGCTGCTAATAGTCGCTAACGTCTGCAATTGTGCCTCTATCTGTTCAAAAACCTTGCCTTCACTGATAAAATCAATTTCTTCTTCCGGGAAATCGATCGATGCCTCCACGTATATACGTAACTGGATCACCTGTTCGACCAGTTCATGCACCGCCTGTGAAAAGATGCCTTGTAGTGAACGCATCGCACTTCGCGCGGCCTGCTCAGAACCCGCATCGATCAAATCCGCGATGGCTTCGGCCTGGGTAAGATCCAGTTTATCGTTTAAAAAAGCACGCTCACTGAATTCGCCGCTACGAGCCAGCCTGGCCCCGGCCTCAATGACCGTATTCAGAAGCATATCCATCACCACCGTGCCGCCATGACCCTGCAACTCAAGAACATCTTCACCGGTAAATGAGTGAGGCGCTGGAAAATACAGGGCGATACCCTGATCAATGGTTTGTTGTTTGATATTTTTAAAAGCCAGATATTAAGCCCGGCGGGGTGCAGGACAATGGCCTAAGGTTGCTTCTGCGATTTCTTTAGCAAGGGGGCCGGAAACTCGTACAATACCTACACCACCGCGACCGGTTGGAGTGGCAACGGCAGCGATGGTTTCGGTTTGTTTCTTCTGAATGGGGTCAGACTCCATTGCTCTGATTCGGCGTTTCAATGGAGTCTGACCCGAATGGCACTTACTTAAGTTAAATATTTTCATATATCGCTAACTTAGCTACAACCGTCATTCCCGCGAAGGCGGGAATCCAGCTAAATAGGCTCTTTATT
>QIKU01000194.1 GCA_003232015.1 Gammaproteobacteria bacterium | reverse complement strand
AATGGCCTGGGAAGTAAGTTCATTAATTGTTTGTTACGTGCCAGTACCGCTCCGCCACCAAGTAAATTTACAGGTTTGCCCCGTCCAAAGCTTAGAATTATAAAATCACCGAACCAGTAGGAATTAGTATTGCTGACAGAAAATCCTTGTGCACTGTCTTCTATAAGAGCAATATCATGTTGTTTGGAAATTACAGACAACTCTTTGAATTGTTCCTCAATACCAAAGGAACGAACTGCAATAATAGCAATGGTTTTATTGTTAATGGCATCTGGTATTTTTTCGAGTGACATGCAGGGTGAGTTGGCTTTAAGATCAACCAGAACAGGTACTGCACCGGCATAAATTACAGCGCTGATCAGATCAGGGCAACCATAAGCTGGTACAATGACTTCAGGTTTTTTTATGCCAGCTTTTCGATTGCGGCTGGCAGTTATAGCGGCAGCCAGCGAAGCCGTTCCTGAACTATAAAATGATGCATTAAACGGCAAAAAGAAATCTTTTTCACTAGTACTTTTAGTGGTTACTATTGGGTTACCAACAGGTCTGAGAAATTTCATAGTGTCCAGCATCTTTTGTTAACGTTTCGATGGTTCCCATTTAGTGATTCGTTTCCCCGATAAAAATTGCAAACCGGCATGGGCAATTGCAATGTTGACTTGCATAAAGAAAAATGGAAGTTTAATCAGATTATTTTTCCGCCATGACTTTGAAAAAAATCCGATTATTGCGAGTATGTAAAAGCTTAGTTGCAGCACAAGTAGAATGATAAAAAGCATGTGTTCCTGCAGCAGCAGGAGATTACTGATAAATAGTGTTAATTGAAACCAGGGGACGAGCCAACGCATTACTTTATGACTGAACACTTCAAACGAAAAAAGGCCATACTTGAATGGATTGAGTATTGATGGTTTATGGACAATGGCGGCCATGCCGCGAATGACTGTACGTATTTTCCGCTGGTATTCCTTGCTTTCATCTTTAAGGTTAGGATAGTAACCGAGTACGTCTGGGTGCGATATTGCAACATAACCTTGCGATACACAGTTTAAGGCCGTATTAAAATCGCTAGGGACGTTAATGTTCCAGTTTGTACATATGTTCTTTCGACATGCAAAAAAGGAACCACTTAAGCCTACAAGACTTTTTACCTTTGCTTCAAGGCGGCGTAACCACATCTCATATTTTACATACGCGCCTTCTCCTGCAATTTCACCTTTGTCGGTAATAAAACGATCTTCACTGGATAATGCACCAATTTCCTCATCTGTAAATGTTATTGCAATTCGCTTGATAGCTTCTTTTGGGATTTGGGTTGCAACATCAGAAAAAATTAAGAGTTCCCCTGTGGCTTTATTAATTGCTGCAAGCTGTGCATTTTCTTTCCCTTTGCGCTGTTTAACCTCGATTAAGCGTACACCTTGATTTGAAAATGCACTTATATAGTGATTTGTTTTGTCTGTTGAGCCGTCCGATGCAACGAGTATTTCACGTTTATCTTCAGGGTAGTCCGTTTCAAGAGTATTTTGTATTTTCTCCCTAATACGGGATTCTTCATTATAGGCAGTGATAATGAGAGATATAAACGGAAGTTCGCTATCATCTACTTTTTCTGTAGTTATTTTAGTGTGTTTTCTTTTGGGTAGCACAAGAAGTATGAGAGGGTAAAGGAAATAGCTATAAATTACACCGATTAAGCTAATGATTAAAATAATAGTTTCTGGTTGCATGTAATGATATTTTACTTATAAATGATGTTGTTCTGTTCATTATTAATTGTTTAATTAATAATATTTCTTTCTTTTAAAAGGCAGAGGATATCGTTGGTGCAGCTTTCAAGGGTAGATGCCCCTGTTTGCACTGTTAGTTCAGGTTTGAATGGTTCTTCATAGGGAGACGATATGCCTGTAAATTCTTTAACTTCTCCTTTTCGTGCTTTTTCATACAGTCCCTTTACATCACGTTGCTCACATACTTCAATAGGGCTATTACAATAAATTTCTATAAAATCTCCATGTTGAGCCATGTTTCTCACCAATAGCCTATCTGAACGGAAAGGTGAAATAAAGGCAGTTAATACAATAACTCCTGATTCAAGAAATAACTTTGCAACTTGGCCAATGCGCCTAATATTTTCTGTGCGATCATTGGCACTAAATGTTAGATCGCCACATAATCCATGGCGAACATTATCCCCATCTAAAACATAAGTACTACATCCGAGTTGATGTAATTTTTCTTCGACAGAATGTGCTAGTGTTGATTTTCCTGCACCGGATAAGCCGGTAAACCATAAAATAACACTTTTGTGGCTGTGTTGTTTTTCACGTCGTTCACGTGTTACGGTTGCATGGTGCCATACTGTGTTGCTGCTTTTTTGTTCAGTCATTTTTTATGTGCTTTAGTTAAGGGAAATGCTTGCTTATATTATGTCATAATTTATTAGATTCCCATAATATAAAAGGAGTAGTAGTTAAATATGTATATTGATATTTTTAATGGTGATGCCGATGGTATTTGTGCGCTGCACCAACTTCGTTCATTTAATCCAGTCGAGAGCCAGCTTGTTACAGGTATAAAGCGTGATATTAGTCTTTTAGATAAAGTAGCAGCGACTGAAGGGGATGTTTTAACGGTATTAGATATTTCGTTAGATAAAAACCGTGTCGCATTGTTGAGCTTGTTAGATGCGGGTGCCGATATTACCTATTTTGACCACCATTTTGCTGGGGACATTCCACTGCATCCAAATTTTCATGCAATCATTGACACCCAAACCGGCACTTGTACGAGCCTGTTGGTGAATAAATCCTTGCGGGGGCAATATCTGGCTTGGGCCGTGGTGGCCGCCTTTGGTGACAACTTACTTGATAGTGCCCGGCAGGCTGCGGGTTCCCTGAATTTATCCAGTGATAATAACCTTGAACAACTGGAGAAGCTGGGCACCTGTATTAATTATAATGGTTATGGTGCGTCACTGGATGACCTGTTTTATCACCCGGCCGAGTTATACAAAAAAATTAAACCGTATGAGAACCCTTTTGATTTTATCAGGGATGATGATGCGTTTAATGTTCTGTTAAATGGTTATGAAGAAGACCTGTCGAAAGCGGCGGCGGTTGCCAGTGAGTCAGATGGTGACAGTAGCACGGTGTATATTTTACCGGATGAGAAATGGGCACGGCGGGTGAGCGGTGTTTATGGAAATGATTTAGCACAACAACACCATGATAAAGCGCATGCGATATTAACGGTTAAAGGCGAGGGCGTTTATCAGGTTAGTGTACGAGCGCCGTTAAAAACAAAAACCGGTGCTGATACATTGTGCCGCCAATTTGCAACGGGAGGCGGGCGACAGGCGGCGGCGGGTATTAATGCTTTGCCGGAGTCGGAGTTGGCGCATTTTATTACAAGTTTTAAACAGCATTTTGAACGGTAGCGTTACGGGTGTTGGGTGGTGTAATTTATCGTGCGGATTAGCGTAGATGGGTGATAACCCATCTTTGGTGTTGGCGGGTTGTTACACGAACCCTTCGGGATTTTCTTTCAATTTATATTCCCAATCTAACGATGTCTTCACAATAACATCAAGGTCATCATATTTTGGTTCCCAGTTGAGCTTTGTTTTAATTTCATCGGCAATTGAAACCAGCGTAGGCGGGTCTCCGGCGCGGCGTTCTTTTTCGACAATGTTAAGTGGTTTGCCATCTACACGTTCGACCGCATCAAGCACTTCGCGTACGCTGTAACCGTGGCCGTACCCCACGTTTAAGCTGGTTGATTCACCGCCATTGCGTAAATAATCCAGGGCTCGCAAGTGCGCGTCTGCTAAATCTTCGACATGGATATAATCTCGAATGCCCGTTCCATCTTCTGTTGGGTAGTCGGTGCCGAAAATATAAATTTCGTCCCGTTTGCCAACGGCGGCTTCTGCTGCAACTTTTATAAGCAGGGTTGATTTGGGCGTAGACTGGCCAATTCTGCATTGCGGGTCGGAACCGGCAACATTAAAGTAGCGAAGTGCAACAAAGTTTAAGTCGGAGGCGAAGCTCACATCTTTAAGCATCATCTCAGTCATTAGTTTTGATGTGCCATAGGCATTTATTGGGTTTTTAGGTGAGTCTTCTGTTGCTTGCCCAGATTCAACTATTCCATAAACGGCAGCAGTTGATGAAAATATAAAATTCTTAACACCATGTGCATTGCATTGCTCAAGCAGGCTCCGGCTGTTACAGGTATTGTTGCCGTAATATTTTAAAGGGTTGGTAATGGATTCTGGCACAATGGTATGGGCTGCAAAGTGGATGACGGTGTCCACATCATAATCTTTTAAAATTTTTCCAACTAGCTCACTGTCGCCCGTGTCCCCATGAATAAAATCGCCATATAAAATTGCTGCTTCAAAGCCGGTGGAAAGGTTGTCTAAAACAACAATTTTTTCGCCTGCTTCGCCGAGTTGCCTGACTGTGTGGCTGCCGATGTAGCCTGCGCCACCGGTGACAAGTATAGTTTTATTCGCCATTTGTTGAGTCCTTGCATGAATAATTGAATGTGGTTTACTATTTGACAGGTTAGTTTAAAGGAAATTGATTTAAATTTCTTTGCAAAATAATGAATGTTTATATTTGTGTAGGGTGTGTGTTTGCCATAAAGTTATTGCCGCCAAATTTAAAGAAACTTTGCGGATAATTACCCCAGGGCAAGATCATTGATATATTGAACTAAACGACAAATCACTGTTCTGATCTCCAAACGAACCAAGCATTGAGCGCTGCAAGCGTTACGCACTCATGGATATCCTGTTTTTATCCATTAGTGCGGTGCTTGTGGTGCCGAAGACTGGGAAGAAATTGAAGACTTTGGGCACGCACGGCTCGATTGGCTTAAAAAATACTTTCCCTTTGAAAACGGGATCCCCAAACACGACACCATTGCGCGGGTATTAAGCCGCCTTGAACCCAAAGCCCTGCAAAATAGCTTTATCGCCTGGATGAATGAGGCCTGTCAGC